>NZ_QEZG01000008.1:0-398 GCF_003993495.1 Xanthomonas sp. BRIP62418 | reverse complement strand
CATCACTGCGAAGTCAGTGGTCTGCGGCGGGCAGACGTACTTGTCGCTGATCGACTTGGCCTGGATGCGGATGGCGCGCTCCAGCTGCGCGGTCGAATTCTTGATCGCGTCCAGGTCGCCCTTTTCCTGCGCATCGATCAGGCGTTCGTAGTCCTCGCGCGGGAACTTGGCATCGACCGGCAGCCATACCACGGTGTCGTCGCCACGCCCCGGCAGGCGGATCGCAAAATCCACCGCTTCGGCGCTGTCGGGCCTGACCCGCACGCTGCGCGCGTACTGCTCCATCGTCAGCGTCTGCTCGAGGATGTTCTCCAGCTGCACCTCGCCCCAGCCGCCGCGGTCCTTGACGTTGGTCAGCACGCGCTTGAGATCGCCCACGCCGGTGGCCAGCTGCTGCA
>NZ_QEZG01000007.1:0-386 GCF_003993495.1 Xanthomonas sp. BRIP62418 | reverse complement strand
ATACCGCCGACATCATCTGGTTGGGCGAGGAGGGAATGATCAAGTTTCCCCGCGCCGAGGTGGTCTACGCCGGCAACCGTGCCAGCGCGATGCAGTGCATTGCCGCGGGCATTGCGCAGCACACCCCGCCACAGCCGGAGCCACCTGCAGTCGTTGCCGCGGACTTCATTCCCAAGGCAGCGCAGGCGCAGTTAACTGCGCCTGCGCTGCCTTGGGAATGAAGTCCGCGGCAACGACTGCAGGTGGCTCCGGCTGTGGCGGGGTGTGCTGCGCAATGCCCGCGGCAATGCACTGCATCGCGCTGGCACGGTTGCCGGCGTAGACCACCTCGGCGCGGGGAAACTTGATCATTCCCTCCTCGCCCAACCAGATGATGTCGGCGGTAT
>NZ_QEZG01000006.1:0-381 GCF_003993495.1 Xanthomonas sp. BRIP62418 | reverse complement strand
ATAGAGGGCCAACGCTAAATTGACGTCTGACTGCTTCTCTTCGAGCTTCCACACTTGGGCCTTGCCGCACAAGTTGGGGTTCTTATCAGGCTCTTCAGCGTCAACCAGGTACTGGGAAGACTTGGTGAGTGAGTAGTAGCCCTTCGTCACCGAGATGCGATTCGAGCTGGTAAGGGCCGCGTGATACTGGCTCTGAGAGGCGACAGAGTCTTGCCCCTTGGCAGCACTGCCAAGAATGGGAGCCGTGAAGTAGCGGATCGCGCATTGATCCAAGACCATGGTCGATGGAGGGGCTGCAGGATCTGACTGATGAAGCACTGATGGCAGGATGTGCTGCTCAAATAGCTTGATCAGATCTAGCCACTTAAAGGGCGTCTGTCG
>NZ_QEZG01000067.1:0-3962 GCF_003993495.1 Xanthomonas sp. BRIP62418 | reverse complement strand
ATCTCAGTGCATAAGCCGACAGGTCGAACATTCGCGACTCCTCAGCGCACCGTGAAGCTGAAGCTGCCCGGCATGGGGTGGTTGTCACCACCGACGGCGCGGTATTCCACGGTATAGACGCCCGGAGTCAGCGGCTGGGGCAACTTGGCACGCAGGGTCTTGCCGTTGTTGACGATCTCGGTCGTGAAATTCTCGATCGGCATGGTGGAACTGCCGTGCTTCATGAGCAACTTGAGACGCGACGCCCGCGGAATCAATGTTTCGTTGAACACGAGATCGATCTGGCCCGGCGAAGCCACCACCGCATTTGCCGCCGGTGTGGACTGCTGCAGCGCGGCGTGGGCGTGCGCGATCTGCAGGGAGAACTGCCCAGCCGCAATCGCGAGGACGAGCGCGAAGGAGCGAAGGACGTTTGATGATTTCATAGGGATAAATCCTCATTGCGAATGTGATGCAAAGCCCCGTTCGGCGCCGTGCTGTGTTGGATCCGACAAGCGTTAGGTGTCGGGCTGTCACCGAAACCACGGTTGGTCGGCTTTTGATATTTGAGATGAGGATCCCGCCGCTCAGGCGGGATCCTCGACGCGTCAAGCCGCCATGGCGCTGCAGCTTTCCGCGCAACGGCGACAAACTTCGGCGCAGCGCGCCATCTCCGGGTCGTTCATGGCGTCGCATGCTTCGGCGCACTGGCGGCAGATCTCCGCGCAGGCACTGCAAACCACCGAGTGAGCGCTGGCGCCACGCAACATGGCGTCGGCGCTGGTGGCGCAGATATCGGCACACGTCGCCAGCAGGGCGATGTGCTCCGGGGCTGCGTGGGCACCTCCTTTGCTCAGGCAATAGTTGATGGTCTCAAGGCAAATCGCGTGGCATTGCGTGCAGTTGTCGATGCACTCGTTCATGGCCTGAGACCGGTGGTCTTCGGAATGGTGAGTCATGTGGATCTCCTGCTTCATCGCGGACGAGAATCGGCGCGCCCGCAACACCGCCCCCTGTTGCTCTTGCGGATCAATGCTGTGCGAAGGGTTCGGTGGTTCCGTCGTGATGGACCAGCTCGACCGTATACGGCTGCTGGCGTCCTTCCGGGACCTCCATGCCCGGCGAACCGAGCGGCATTCCGGGCAGGACCAGGCCGCGTGCGTCCGGCTTTTCTTCGAGGAGGCGCTTGATGTCCTCGGCCGGGACATGGCCTTCGATGACGTATCCGTCGACCTCGGCCGTGTGGCAGGAGCCCTTTGCATAGGGGACACCCAGGCGCTCCTTGACCGGACCCAGGTCATCCATGTCATGCACATCCACGGTGAACCCCGCCTTCTTCACGTGGTCGATCCAGCTACCGCAGCACCCGCAGGTCGGGGTCTTGTGGACGGTCATGCGTGGCAGGGCGGCTGGAGTCGCGTCGGCTGTTTCCGGGACGACCTGTGCAGTGGGCGCGATGGTGGATTGCGCGGGTGTAGCCGCTTGGGTGCAGGCACCCAGGCCGGCGACCGCAAAAGCCGCCCACGCCAGTCGGTTCAATCTGCAGGTTTTCATTTCTGGTTCTCCGCTTAGCGCTTGGTCCGCGAAGACCAGTGGATGTGGGCGATCCGCCAACCGTCGGTGGTCTGCTTCAGCACCATGGTCTCGGTGCTCTGGACGGTCAGTGGCTTACCGTCTTTCTGGGCGTGCAGCTCGCTTTCGGTTCCGACCCATGCGAACTCACCAGCGGTGCGTGCACGCTGACGGAGCAGCTGGCGATGGGCGCCCTTGAGGAATGCCGCATCGCTGACTGCGTGATGACCCAGATATTCCTCGCGGCTGCGCTCGGCACCCCCGGACTCGAGGATGAGGACGTCGGCAGCGAGCAGGGCTTCGACCGTGGCCAGATCGCCGCTAGACAGGGCCCTGTTGAAACGCTCCGCTACGGCGACCGCGGCCTCTGCAGTGACTGGGACGTCGACGTCCGCAGATGCCGCGGCAGCGGGGTGATGTGCGTGCGGCTGTGTCGCCTGCGCCATTGCGGGGGACACGACGGCCAGTGCCAGTGCGAGGGTGAACGAGATTGCTGTTGCGTTCATTGCGTGGGCTCCAAGGAGATCAATGGGTGTGCGCATGGCCGTCATCGGCCACGGGCGTGTGTGGTGCAGGGTGCGACTCCACCTTGCCGTCGGGATGGCCGTGGCTCACCGACCCGACTTCCGTGTCGCTGGGTGTCGGGCCGTGGTGATCGTCGTCCACGCCCGGCGGGTGCGCATGCGGCATGGAGTTGTTGCCCGGCTCGAATAGGGCAGGGTGATCCTCGGCCTTTTCGTCGTCATGGTGGCCTTGCGTCTCGCCGCCGCCATGCGAATGACCATCACTGCTGGCCACCAACGCCTGGTAACCGGCCTTGTCCAGCGTGGGCAGCTTCTGCAGGAAGGCCGACATGTTCCAGATGAACTCATCGTCCATGCTGCCGCCCCACGCGGGCATGCCGCTGGCCTTGATGCCGTGCTTGATCACCCAGAACGCCTCAGCTGGAGCGACCGACTGTTTGCTTAGGTTCGGTGGCGCGGGGTACAGGCCCTTGCTCATCTCGGTGGCCGCCGCCTCTGGCGAAAGATGGCAGGTCACGCACATGGCGTTGTAGTTGCCCGCACCCTGGCGGATACGCTCAGGATCATCCAGGTTCGTGGGCACCTGAAGCTTGGCGGCGCGCACCTCAATGGAACGCTCGCGCGCCGTTTCAAGTAGCGCATACACCGGGCGACTATGCGGATCGTCGGCGGCCACGTTGTACACGCCCAGAGAGACCGTGGCAGTTGCCGCGACCGCAACCAATCCCACGCCGGCACCGAGCCATACCCACATCCTTTTGTTGGATTTCATTGTCAGTTCCCCTTAGAACCAGGTACGAAGGCCGATGACCAAGCGCGTGTCTTCAAAGGACTCGCCATGCTCGCGTCGCATGTCTGCGGTATTGCCAAACGCGCGCTCGTACACCACGCCGATGTAGGGAGCGAACTTTCGGGTGAACTCATAACGAAGTCGTAGCCCCGCCTCAGCGGTACTCAGACCCGAACCTATCCCGCGCAATGGATCGTTCTTGCCATAGGCGGTGACTTCCACCAGCGGCTGCAAGATCAGCCGGTTGGTTAGCAGCAATTCGTACTCGGCCTCGACATTGGCGGCAGTCTGGCCCCCTTCGCCGAGATAGGCTGTGGCGGACACTTCGAACTTCATCGGCGCCAAGCCCTGTACACCGATAGCGGCGAAGTTTTGAGATGCCCCAGGCTTGAAGTCATGACGCACACCGGCCACCACATCCCACCACGTGGAGATACTGCGGCCGTAGAGCACTTCCAGATCAGCCGACTCGGTCTGACCATCCGTGCGTTCGCCTTCACTGCGGAGCCAGACGCGATTGAGGTCCGTACCGATCCAAGCCTGGCCCTCCCAGCCCAGCCCGGTGCCCGGATCGGCATCCCAGGCTTCCAGGCGATTGAGCAGCACGTAGCTCTTGATCGAGTTGTCATGCACCGGATGCGCGTGTTCCGGCGCGATGGCCGCCTTGCGATCCGCGTCCGTCACCGCGGGTATCGGGGTGCGCGGCTGCGTTGGCACTGCAGGCCCGTGTCCCATCTGACTGTGGTCCATGCCCTGCATCGACTGTGTCTGCGCTTTGGGCGTTGCGGGCGTGCTCGGAGGCGCGCCGTGCCCCATCTTGGAATGGTCCATCCCCTGCATCGCAGGCGTGGCCGTACTAGAGGTGTCGGCTGCAGCGGGCTGTGCCATCTGACTGTGATCCATGCCCTGCATCGACTGCGCCTGTGCTGTGGGCGCCGCAGGTGTGCTCGCGGGCGAGACGTGCCCCATTTGCGAATGGTCCATGCCCTGCATGGCAGGCTCGGCTGCTTCAGCCGGCGGCGCGGCGTGGCCCATCGCCGCATGATCGATCGTCGCTTCGCTCGTCTTGGCCGGTGTTGCAGGCTTTTGGGCTGGCG
>NZ_QEZG01000066.1:0-12771 GCF_003993495.1 Xanthomonas sp. BRIP62418 | reverse complement strand
CTCCCCCCCCGCCCCGCGCTTGCGGCGCGGGCGCTCCAAGGCACGCGCGTCATGGCGCGCAAGCAGTGCCTTATCGCCCCCGCGGGGAGAGGGCTCTGGTTCCGTGCTGCGTGCAGGTGGCTGCGGTCATCGCACGAATGAACCCGCTCGCCCTTCTTGCCGGGACCAGGAGTGCAACGCCTGCAAACGATGCCGTTCTGAGTAATCTCCACGCACGCCGACCATCAGCGCCACAGTGATGGCACGCGTGTATTCTCCCTCGCCTTTCCCATCGACATTTCCGCCATGACCGCGCTCCGCCGCCCCCGCCTTCTCGCCCTGATGTCCTTGCTCGGCCTGCTTTGCGCCTGCGGCGGCGAGCCACGTCCGGCGGCACCGGCGCCGGTCGTGCAGGCGCCGTCTGCCGGCGCGCCCAAGCCGGTGAAGATCGGCATTGCGCTCGGCGGCGGTGCGGCCAAGGGTTTTGCGCATATCGGCGTGATCAAGATGCTCGAAGCCAACGGCTTTGCGCCGGTGGTGGTGTCGGGCACCAGCGCCGGCAGCGTCGTCGGGGCGCTGTATGCCAGCGGCATGGATGCGTTCCAGATGCAGGAAAAAGCCGTTGCCCTCGACCAGACCAGCATCCGCGACGTGCGGATCTTCTCCGGCGGCCTGGTGCAGGGCCAGAAGCTGCAGGACTACGTCAATGCGCAACTGGGCGGCAAGCCGATCGACAAGTTGCGCAAGCCGTTCGCTGCGGTCGCCACGCGGCTGGAAGACGGCGAACGCACCGTGTTCGTGCGCGGCAATGCCGGCCAGGCGGTGCGCGCGTCCAGCAGCATTCCCGGCGTGTTCGAGCCGGTGACCATCGGCCAATACCACTATGTGGACGGCGGCGTGGTCAGCCCGGTACCGGTGGATGCCGCGCGCCAGCTCGGCGCCGAATTCGTGGTGGCAGTGGACATCTCCAGCAAGGCCAGCGGCAAGAATCCCGGCGACCTGCTCGGCACCGTCAACCAGTCGATCTCGATCATGGGCCAGCGCCTGGGCGAGGCCGAACTCAAGCGTGCCGACGTGGTGATCCGCCCCAAGGTCAGCGACATCGGCTCGGCCGATTTCAACCAGCGTGGTGCGGCCATCCTGGAAGGCGAACGGGCCGCGATGGCGGCAATGCCGCAGATCCGCGCCAGGATCGCGCAGTTGCAGGCGCAGCGCAGCAGCGCCACGCGTACTGCCGCCGAGCAGGCAGCCGCCGCCAAGGCGGACGCGTATCGGCGCTGTCTGGCAGAGCGCTCGCGCTGGCAGAAACTGCGCGACAAGGACGAGGCCTGCGTCGCGCCGTGAGGCCGATGCAGTGCGAGGAAATGCGGAGGTGATGCGGGTACCGCGCACGGCCATGCGGAGCGACGCGGGTGTGGCGTGCCTGTTTTGCGATGCGCACTTTTAACGCCGATGCGTGGGGCGACTGCGGTATTGCTGCTGTGTCGATGTGCCGGGCGGGGTTGCGGCCGGGGCCGCTCCTACGAGGGCGCGGCGTTTTGGGGGACTGACGGCATGCCGGTGGGTCGCGGCCGGGGCCGCTCCTACGGTGACGTCGGGTGCGGTGGCCAACGGCTCAGCCAGGGCCGCTCGTGTAGGAGCGGCCCTGGCCGCGATGCCTTACCGGTAACGCATCCGCATCATCGGCAACGGCAACGGCAACGGCTCAATAGCGCCAACGCAACGACACGCTGACAAAGCGCGGCTCGCCGTAGTTCTGGTAATCCAGGTTGGCCCAGTAGCGCTTGTCGAAGGCATTGCGTACCGCCAACGTGGCGGTCCATTGATCGCTGATGCGGTAGTTGGCGTTGAAGTGCACCAGTGCATACGCGTTTTGCACCACCGTCACCGGCGTGGTGGCGCCGGTGACGTCGCCGGTGGGACGCGCGATGTTGAAGCCGCGTACCGCGCTCTGCCAGCTGACGCCGCCGCCGATGCTCAGGCGCTCCCAGGCACCGGGCAGGCGCAGCTGCGTGGACAGCTGCAGGTAATCCTCGGGCAGGTTGGCGTAGATCGCATCGGTGGGCGGGCGCGTCACCTTGACGTGGGTAAAGCCGGCATTGACGGTCCAGCCGGGCAGGATCTCGCCGTTGACATCCATTTCCCAGCCACGGCTCTTGGTGCCGTTGATGCCGATGTAGGCTGAATTGCCGTCCGGCAGCGAGGATTCGGGCTGGGTCATGTCGCGCACGGCGAAGTTGTCCTGCTTGGCCTCGAACACGGCGGCGGTGGCCATCGCATGGCCGTCGAACACCTGCGCCTTGATGCCGGCCTCCAGGTTGGAGCCTTCCACCGGGGCGAGCAGGTTGTTGTCCTTGTCGCGGTAGTTCTGCGGATTGAAGATTTCGGTATAGCTGGCGTAGAGCGACACGTCCGGCACGATGTCGTAGACCAGCCCCACGTACGGGGTGACTTCGTCGCTCACCTCGTAGCGGCCGCTGGTGCCGGTGTAGGCGCCGCTGGTGCTGAAGGCCTGGGTGCGGGTTTCCCAGGAGCTCAGGCGGGCACCGGCGATCAGCGACAGCGGGTCGGCCAGGCGGAAGCGTGTGGAGGCATACACGCCGCGCTGGGTGGTACGTGCTTCGCTGCGGCGGCCGTTGCGCGCATACGTCACTTCGGAGATATCGCCATCCCAGTTGCGGATGTTGGGGATGAAATAGCAACGTTCGCCACCGCAGGTGGCCCAGTCATCGGGATAGGTCTGCGCGACGCCGTAGGAGGTCGACTGCAGATCCTGCCAGCTGCCGCCGACCACCACATCGTGCTGGCGGCCGAACAACGAGAAACCGCCGGACAGGTACACGTCCACGCCGTCGCGCGCATCGCTGGTTTCGCCGGCGGCAGTGCGCAGGAAGATGCCGCTGCCATCGGCGGCCGGATAGCCGGTGCCATAGGCGCGCAGGCTCTGCACATCGCCCTTGGTGTGCGCGTAGTTGACGCGCAGCAACCAGTTCTCGCCGAAGCGCTGCTCGAGGTTGGCGAAGGCGGTGCTGGTCTCGCGCTGCCAGCGGCTCCACGTGGGCGCCATGTTGGTCGAACGCGGCAGGTTGGCCGGCGACCCATCGGCAGCGAAGAACGGCACCGTGCCCCAGGTCGAGCCGACGGGGGTGTTGTCCTGGCGCTGATACCCGACGGTGAGCGTGGTGCTGTCGGTCAGGTCGCCTTCCAGCACCGCCATGCCCGACATCTTGTTGTCGTGGTAATGGTCGTAATAATAGTCGCGGTCCTGCCAGGCCGCCACCACGCGGCTGCGCCAGCGTCCGTCGTCGGTCAGCGGCGCATTGACGTCGGCCTGCATGCGGCGGAAATCCCAGGTGCCCGTGCTCACCGCGAACGAGGCATCGAAGTCCTTGCCCGGGCGCTTGCGCAGCAGGTTGACCGTGGCCGAGGGAATGCCGGCGCCGGTGAGCAGGCCATTGGCGCCGCGGATCACCTCGATGCGGTCATAGAAGACCGTGTCGTATTCCTGGTTGGTCGCGCCGCTGTAGGTGGGCAGGCCATCGACCTGGAAGTCGGTGATCTGGAAGCCGCGTGCGTAATACAGCGGGCGCTGGGTGTCGTAGAACGACACGTTGACGCCGGTGACGTTGCGCATCACATCGTCGATGCTGAACAACGATTGCTCTTCCAGCCGCTGCAGCCCGATCACGCTCACCGATTGCGGGGTTTCCTGCAGGGTCAGCGGCAGGCGCGTGGTGGTGGCCGGCTGTGCGCGGCTCACCGCGCCGTTGACGTTGACCTGGTCCAGCGTCTTGGCGTTGCTTGCATCGGCGGCATCGGCGGCACGCGCAGCACAGGGCGTCAGCGCCAACGCGCACAGCAAGGCAGCGGACAACGTGGCCAAAGGGGGGGAAATCGCGGGCATTGGAAGGTTTCTCATCGATCGGTGCGGGACGCGTGGCGTCACGGGGCAGGAAAGCGCAGGCATGCGCGGCGCGTCCCACTCGGGCGACGAGCTGGCTGGCCCTGCCGGGCTGGCGGATCGACGAGAAGACATGCCGGACGCCGCCGGATGTTACGTAAATGTAAATCGTTTGCGTTTGAGAGGCAAGTCACAGTGCGTGCGTGACTGTCCTGCAACCGGCCGGATCAGCCCAGATGCGAGAGCGGCAAGCCTTCCGGCGCTTTCACCGTGCGCAGCACGAAGCTCGAATTGACGTCGGACACGCCGGTCGCATTGAGCAGGTGGTCGAGCAGGAAGCGCGAGAAATGCTCCAGGTCGCGCACCTGGATCTGCAGCAGGTAATCCATGTCGCCGGTGAGCGCCCAGCAGGCCACCACCTCGTCCCAGCCGCGCACGCCCGCGGCGAAGTGTTCGATATCGGCCTGGCCGTGCTGCTCCAGCTGTACCCGCACGAAGGCCTGCAGCCCCAGCCCCAGCGCCCTGGCATCCAGGCGCGCGCCGTAGCCGGCGATGATGCCGGCCGCCTCCAGCCGCTGGGTGCGGCGCAGGCAGGCCGAGGCCGACAGATTGACCTGCACCGCCAGCTCCGCGTTGCTGCTGCGGCCCTGCGTCTGCAGCAGCGCGAGCAGCCGCAGATCGGTGCGGTCCAGGGCGATTGGCTGGTCCATATGTTGCGCAGCAGCAGTGGATAACGCACGAATCTTGCGCCTGAAACACTTGGGCACGCAAGATTCGCAATCCCGTTGCGTGGCCGCCGGGCTAAGGTGAGCGCTGATCATCGGGAACCGCCGCCGCATGAACACCGCACCGCAACGCGTCGAAAACCAGCTCACCGACAAGGGCTATGTGCCGGTCTACACCACCGCCGTGATCGAGCAGCCGTGGGAGGGCTACAGCGCCGACGACCACGCCACCTGGGGCACCCTGTACCGTCGGCAGCGCGCGTTGCTGGTGGACCGCGCCTGCGACGAATTCCTGCAGGCGCAGGATGCAATGGGCATGGGCGAGACCCACATTCCGCGCTTCGATGCGCTCAATGCGGTGCTGCAGGCGGCCACCGGCTGGACCCTGGTCGGCGTGCAAGGCCTGCTGCCGGAGCTGGATTTCTTCGAGCATCTGGCCAACCGGCGCTTCCCGGTGACCTGGTGGATCCGCCGCCCCGAGCAGATCGACTATATCGCCGAACCGGACCTGTTCCATGACCTGTTCGGGCACGTGCCGCTGCTGATGAATCCGCTGTTTGCCGACTTCATGCAGGCCTATGGCCGTGGCGGGGTCAAGGCACACGGCATCGGTGCGGACGCACTGCAGAACCTCACCCGCCTGTATTGGTATACGGTGGAATTCGGCCTGATCGCCACGCCGCAGGGGCTGCGCATCTTTGGTGCCGGCATCGTGTCGTCCAAGGGCGAATCGCTGCATTCGCTGGAATCGCCGGCGCCCAACCGGATCGGCTTCGACCTGCAACGGATCATGCGCACGCGCTACCGCATCGACAGCTTTCAGAAGACCTACTTCGTCATCGACAGCTTTGCGCAGTTGATGGACGCCACCGCACCTGACTTCACCCCGATCTATGCCGATCTCGCGCAGCAGGCGCAGGTGCCGGCCGGCACGGTGCTGGACACCGATCGGGTCCTGCAGCGCGGCAGCGGCGACGGCTGGAGCACAGACGGCGACGTCTGAGGCTGCACCGACTCGACACCACCGCCGAGCCGGACTATGGTCGACCCTTCCCACACCGCCCTCGCTCAATGGACCTGACGCAGCTTCGCATCCGGCGTTTGGAGCTGGACGACACCCGCTTGCTGTTCACCCTGGCCAACGGCATCCGCATCGACGAGCCGATCCAGGCGCATCGGTTGTTGTTCAAGGCAGCGCCGCCGCAGCGTGCGCAGTGGCAGCTCACCGACGACGGCTTCGGGGTGAACTGGCCGGCAGTGGCGCCCCCCACGGCAGACGGGTTGCTCAACATGCCCGAGCTGTTGTGGCGCCGGCGCAGCGCACGCGCGCAAACCAAACTGGGCGCGCTGCGCGGGCGCATGGATGCCCTCTCGCCGGGCGAGCGCGAGCTGGTGGCCTTGGCACGGCTGGATGCGGACATGAGCGAGAGCGGCTATGCGCGCTACTTCGACCGCTGGGATGCCGCCACCCGGCGCGATGCCTTGCAGGGGCTGGGCGCGATGGGCGCGGCACAGGCGCGCCAGGCGATCGAAGGCCTGGGCACGGTATTCGAACGCCTGGAAGAAGACCCCAACCTGCTCAGCATCGAAGACATCCTCGATGCCATGAGCGAGACTGACCGCCAGCGCGTGGATGGCTGGGAAGAGGTCTACTACCGCCGCTGCGGCGAACTGGCCCGGCTGGGGCTGACCCACTACGGGGTCGACAAGGCGTAACACGCGCACGCTGGCCGCTGGACAGGTGCGGGCGGCAGGTGGCGATGGTGCGCATCGACGCTACACGCGTTGTCGGCACATGCTGCCGACGGTCGTCGGCTTGCGAACAGGGCTGCGGCCGGGACCGAGCGACAGTGCCGGGGGCAGGCAATGGTTGGGCAACGCATCCGCCGTGCCGCCATCTGCGATGCACCAAGATGACGGCTCACCCTGCTGGCTTGGGAAGATAGGCCAACAGCAGCACGAGTGGTTCCTCGCCGGCCTGCTGCAAGGCATGCGTACTTCCCGGCCGTGTCAGCAGCGCATCGCCTGCAGTGACTGCGTATTGCCTGCCATCCAGCGCATACAGCCCACGGCCGCTGACGATGTAGTAGATCTCGTCCTTGTCGTGCAGGTGCAGGCCGATGCCGGCGCCTTTGTGCAGCACGCGCTTGCGCAGCACGAATTTCAGGTCGGGCGCATCGGCGAAGAACGGATACGCCGTGGTGGGGCCGGCGCCGCCGTGCGGGCCGGGTTGTGGGCGTGCCAGGTCGCGTTCGTGTACCACCAGCGAGGGATGCGCCTGCGCCGCGCGTTGGGCGGCGGTGTCGGCAGCTGCGCCGCAGTCGGCATCGCGGCGCAGCTGTGCTGCGAGACCAGGTTGCAGCTGCACCCATCCCTGCACGACCAGGCACGCCACGGCCGTGGCGCCAGCGCGGCTGAAATGGGTGCCATCGGCCTTGCCCTGTTCGGGAACGAACAGGAAATAGGGTCTGGCCGCCTGTTCGCCGAGGGCGCGGATCCAGGCGCTGGAACTGGCGTTGAGATCGATCAGGCCGACGTGTTCCTGCGCGGCGAGTTGCTGCATGGCCAGGGTGTAGCGGCCATGGGTGTCGAGCAGCGCGCCGAAGTCGTAGAGCAGGCGGGCTGCGGGGGTGATCAGGATCGGCGTGGCGCCCTTGTCGCGCGCGGTGGCGATGTAGCGGCGCAGGAACTGCGCGTAGTCGGTGGCCGGATCGGTGTAGCGCGTGGGGTCTTCGCGTTTGGCGTCGTTGTGGCCGAACTGGATCAGCAGGATGTCGCCGCGTTGCAGCTCTGTTGCGATCGTGTCCAGGCGCCCTTCGGCGATGAAACTGCGGGTGCTGCGGCCGCCCTTGGCATGGTTGCGCACCTGCCACTGCGCCGGGTCGAACCACTCCTGCAACACCTGGCCCCAGCCGGCTTGCGGCGCGCGCTCTGCACCGTATTCGGCAGCGGTGGAATCACCGGCGATGAAGATGCGATGTGGGTCGGCACGGGCATTATTTGCGCAGAGCAGCAGCAATGCGAGGAGCAACAGACGCATGGTGGGCTCCGGTAAAAAATGCTAAGTGCGCGACGCTGTTCCTTCTCCCATCGGGAGAAGGTGCCCGAAGGGCGGATGAGGATGCGGCGGCACAGGAAATGTTGGACGGCCATACTGTCGTCTCAAGCCTTTCAAGCCTCCCCGTTCAGGCCAGCTGTCTGCCGCCTTACCCTCACCCCAACCCCTCTCCCGGCGGGAGAGGGGCTAAAACGCAGTGGCTAATTACGCAGCTGCTGCAGTGGCTTCGGGCTTGCCCAGCACGCCGGCGACGAAGGCGCGGATCTCGGCGTCCTGCGCATTGTCGAAGAAGCACTGCTGGAAACGCTCGCCGCCCACGGCCTGCTTGATCAGCTCCGGGTCGATGGCGCGCAGGCCGTCCAGGTAGGACTTGGCGGTGGCCTGCTTGAGCTGGGTCAGGATGCCGGCATTGGCGGCCTGCGATTCGCGACGCTCGGCCGGGTAGCCCAGGCCACGCTCGCCGCTGAAGGCCTTTTCGAAGATGTAGCGCACGTTGATTTCCGCGCCCCAGCCATAGCCCTTGGCGAATGCCAGCGACAACGCGTTGCCGTTGTTGACCTGGGCGAACAGGTAGGCGTCGGTCGGCTCGATGCAGTAGCCGCAGAACACGCCCGGATGCGCATTGAGCGACATCATCGCGCCCTGGCCGGTACCGCAGCCGGCGACGACGAAGTCCACGGCCTTTGAGTTCAGCAGCAGGCTGGCGACGATGCCCAGGTGGATGTAGGTCAGGCGATGGTCGTTGTCACCGTCCATGCCGACGTTGAAGACGGTGTGGCCCTGCTCGCCGGCAACGTCGTTGAGCTGCTGCAGGATCACCGGGTTCTTGCCGGCCTGACTGAACTCGTTCATGAGTGCGATTTTCATGGGAATGCTCCGATTGGGTTTGGGGACGTTGTTTCGAATGTGGATGTGGAATGTGGCTGGTGTGTGCGCTTGGGTGCTGTCTTGATCCGCTTTTTCCAGTGCCTTGTCCGGGAAGGATCAAGACGCTGACCGACAACGGACGAAACGTTGCGGGGCCTGCCGCGCGCCGCTGGTCGATATACGTGCCTGCCGGCCCTCATCCGCCCTGCGGGCACCTTCTCCCCGAGGGAGAAGGAATGACGCAATGCCCGCAGGAAAGCGCGTTTGACTCAGCGTGCCAGCCAGCCGCCGTCGACCGGGATGATGGCGCCGTTGACGTAGTCCGAGGCGCTGCTGGCCAGGAACACCGCGGTGCCGCCGAGGTCGGCCGGCACGCCCCAGCGCGCGGCCGGGATACGGTCCAGGATGGCCTTGTTGCGGTCCTGGTCGGCACGCAGCTGGGCGGTGTTGTCGGTGGCCATGTAGCCGGGCGCGATGGCATTGGTGGTCACGCCCTTGCTGGCCCATTCGTTGGCCAGCAGGCGGGTGATGCCGGCGATACCGGACTTGCTGGCGGTATAGGACGGCACGCGGATGCCGCCCTGGAACGACAGCATCGAGGCGATGTTGATGATCTTGCCGCTACCCTGGGCGATGAAATGGCGGCCGGCGGCCTGCGCCATGAAGAAGGCCGACTTGAGGTTGACGTTCATCACGTCGTCCCAATCCTGCTCGCTGAAATCCACCGCGTCGGTGCGGCGGATCAGGCCGGCGTTGTTGACCAGGATGTCCAGGCGACCCAGGCCGTCTAGCGTTTCCTTGAGGATGCGCTCGACCGGCTCGACGCTGATCAGGTTGGCCTGGATGGCGATGAAGCGGCGGCCCAGGCCCTTGACCAGTGCTTCGGTCTCGGTCGGCGCCTGGATGCCGGCGGCGGCGATGTCGGCGCCGGCCTGTGCCAGTGCCAGCGCGATGCCCTGGCCCAGGCCCGTGTTGGCACCGGTGACCAGTGCGACCTTGCCTTCGAGACTGAACGGATTGCTCATTACCTTATCGCTCCTGCTGGATGTGCCACGTTGTGATGAGTGAGCCGCGCGGCGCGCGGCAGAATGCGTTGATGTCGTTTCGACTGCTGCGTTTCGACTGCTGCGTTGCGAACGCCTGAGGTGGAGCGCGCTGGCGCTGCCGGTGCGGGCCTGGATCGCAGGCTTTACCAAAGCGAACGATGGCGAGAAGCAGGCTTACTTGAGCTGGCAGATGTCCAGCACGTGCATGTCGGTGTAATCCAGGTTCTCGCCGCCCATCGCCCAGATGAAGGCGTAATTGCTGGTGCCGGCGCCCATGTGGATGGACCACGGCGGCGACACCACCGCTTCGTTGTTCTGGATCACGATGTGGCGCTGCGCCTCGGGCTCGCCCATGAAGTGATAGACGCGGTCGTTGGCGCCGAGATCGAAGTAGAAGTACACCTCGCTGCGGCGGTCGTGCAGATGCGGCGGCATGGTGTTCCAGACGCTGCCCGGCTTGAGCACGGTCAGGCCCAGCAGCAGCTGCGAGGACTGGCAGGTGGCCGGCACGATGTATTGGTAGATGGTGCGCTCGTTGCTGGTTTCCAGCGCACCGCGGTCCAGGGCCACGGCATCCTTGATCGAGAGTTGCCTTGTCTCGAAGCGCGCATGCGCCGGCGTCGAGGCCAGATAGAACTTGGCCGGGTTGGCGGCGTCGTCCGAAGCGAAGCTGACATCGGTACTGCCCATTGCCACGTACAGCCCATCCTTGGGGCCAAGCGTGTAGGCGGTGCCGTCCACGGTCACGGTGCCGGTGCCCGCGCCGACGTTGATCACGCCCAGCTCGCGGCGCTCCAGGAAGGCATGACCGGCGGCGGAGGCCGGCTCGGTCTGCCTGGGCAGTTCCAACGCGGTGCCGAGCGGCGCCGCGCCACCGAGCACGAAGCGCTCGTAGTGGGTGTACTTCAGCGTGACCGCATCGTCGACGAACAGGCCATCGAGCAGATAGAGCTCGCGCAGGTCGTCGTTGCTGGCGCCCTTGATGGCGTCGGGATGGGTGGCGTAGTGGGTCTTGCAGTACAGGGACATGCGCGATCTCCGGTGCCAAGCGCGGGGGGATTGGCTTGCACCCGGCCATTCTACCGGCACTGGTTAACCGGTGTCATTGCGCAGTGCACGATGGGGGTTCGACAGTGCGGCGACCCCTCCCTCACCCCAACCCCTCTCCCGCCTGCGGGAGAGGGGCTTCACGGCAGCGATCGGCGAACTGCCTTCCCCCGCCTGCGGGGGAAGGTGCCCGAAGGGCGGATCGGGCAAGCCGTTGGCCGAACGCGCCAGCTGTTCTCACCCTGACGGTCACAACGCCCTGCAGGGTGGCGCGGCGTGTCGGGTGTGCGGCTTGAACGGTGAGGGGTGTTCTGGCGCGTTTCTGGCGCGTTTCTGCCGCATGCCTACGTTGCGCTTAGATGGCTGTCTGCCGCCTTGCCCTCACCCCAACCCCTCTCCCGCAGGCGGGAGAGGGGCTTCACGGCAGCGATCGGCGGACTGCCTTCCCCCGCCTGCGGGGGGAAGGTGCCCGAAGGGCGGATGGGGGGCAGCCGTTGGCCGAACAAGCCAGCTGTTCTCACCTCGACGGGCACACTGTCCTGCAAGGTGGAGCGGAAGCCAGCACCGCGTGGGCGTGACGCGCGGCCCTCAAATCTTGCGGCACGGCGCGGCGCGGCGCTCAATCTTCCGGCGGTTGGCAGGAGTCGCGCACGATCAGGTGCGGGCGCACGCTGGCGGTGGGCAGCTGGGGGGCGTTGTCGGGCTGGATCAGCATCGCCGCGGCGGTTCGGCCGGTGTCGCGGGTGTGGCGTCGCACCGAGGTCAGCGGCGGCCACAGCCGGGAGGCCAGCGAGCTGTCGTCGTAGCCGATCACCGACAGCTGGCGCGGGATGCTGATGCCGGCGCGCAGCGCCACCTTGTAGATACCGGCGGCCATTTCGTCGTTACCGGTGAAGATGGCGGTGGGGCGTTTCTTGCCCAGCAGCAGCTTTTCGGCCGCGGCCACGCCCGATTCGAAGGTGTAGCCGGCTTCGACGATGCGCTCGGGCGGCAGTTCGATGCCGCGCCGGGTCAGCGCGTCGGCAAAGCCGGAGGTGCGCTCGATCGAGGACCGGTAGGCACTGGGGCCGGTGACCAGGGCGATGTCGCGGTGGCCGAGCGAGAGCAGGTAATCGGCCGCCTCGGCGGCGCCGTCGCGGTCGTGGGTGATCACCGTCTGCGAGGTGGTGTCCAGCGCGACCGAGGCGATGCGGGTGTAGCGGCAGCCGATCTCGGCCAGCATGTCGGCCAGCGCCTGGTCTTCGGAGGCGCGCGGCACCAGGATCACCCCGTGCAGCTTCTGCGCCTGGGCGAAGCGGCGCACGCCTTCGATGTAGCCGGGGCTGCGGCTGTCGCAGGGGTGTACCACCAGCTCGAAGCTGGAGCCGCGCAGCGCGTCCAGCGCGCCGTACTGCATGTCCACGATGTATTGCGCGGTGGGGTTGTCGTAGACCATGCCGATCAGGAACGAGCGCCGGAACGCCAGCCCGCGCGCCAGCGGGTCCGGCGCGTAGCCGACCTCGCGCATCAGCGCCTCGACCTTCTCGCGGGTGTCCTGCCGCACCAGCGGCGAGTTGTTGATGATCCGCGAGACGGTCTTCTTGGAGACCCCGGACATCCGGGCGATGTCGTTGATCGTGGCTACCTTGCCCTTCGGCAGGCCAGGCATTCCCTCTTCGGGCATCTTGCGGGCGGGCATAGCGGTCAACCGTTCGAGTTGAATGGATTCTACCGGCCAGCGGGCCGGCAAGCCGTCGCAGGCTTGCCGATGTCCCGCATCCGCAGCACCGGACGCGCCGCGGCCCGGTGCGCCGCGACATGCCCGCCAATGCAGAACGGTCAGTCCAGGGCGCGGTAGCGGAAGTTGCGGAACTCCACCTGACCCTGCCCGGCGGCATACAGCGCCGGTTTCAGGGCCAGGAACTTGCCGGCCACGTTGTGGTGGTAGCCGGACACTTCCATCTGCACCGGGTACTTGGTCCAGGTGGTGCCGTCGGTGCTGCTGTGGATGGTGACGATGTGGCGGTTGTTGGTGACGCGCAGCCACACGCTGCCGCCGGTGCTGCTGGGCGCCAGCTTGGCCGGGCGCTCCTCGCCGTAGCGGTGCATGACGAACTGCTCGCCATTGCTGCCGACGCCGGCGTAGAGCTTGTCGCTGTAGAACAGCAG
>NZ_QEZG01000065.1:0-3972 GCF_003993495.1 Xanthomonas sp. BRIP62418 | reverse complement strand
ATCTCAGTGCATAAGCCGACAGGTCGAACATTCGCGACTCCTCAGCGCACCGTGAAGCTGAAGCTGCCCGGCATGGGGTGGTTGTCACCACCGACGGCGCGGTATTCCACGGTATAGACGCCCGGAGCCAGCGGTCCAGGCAACTTGGCACGCAGGGTCTTGCCGTTGTTGACGATCTCGGTCGTGAAATTCTCGATCGGCATGGTGGAACTGCCGTGCTTCATGAGCAACTTGAGACGCGACGCCCGCGGAATCAATGTCTCGTTGAACACGAGATCGATCTGGCCTGGCGAGGCCACCACCGCATTTGCCGCCGGTGTGGACTGCTGCAGCGCGGCGTGGGCGTGCGCGACCTGCAGCGAAAACTGCCCGGCCGCGATTGCGAGGACGAGCGCGAAGGAGCGAATGACGTTGGACGACTTCATATGGATAAATCCTCATTGGAATGTGATGCAAAGCCCGTTCGGGAGGGGCCGCGCTGTGTTCGATGCGACAAGCGTTAGATGTCGGACTGTCACCGAAACCACGATTTGTCGGATTTTCTTGATACTTCCGCTTTCGCGAGACGAGGATCCCACCGGCTCAGGCGGGATCCTCGACGCATTACGCTGCCATGGCGCTGCAGCTTTCCGCGCAGCGGCGACAAACTTCGGCGCAGCGCGTCATCTCAGGGTCGTTCATGGCGTCGCATGCATCGGCGCACTGGCGGCAGATCTCCGCGCAGGCACCGCAAACCACGTCGTGAACGCTGGCACCGCGCAGCATCGCGTCGGCACTGGTTGCGCAGGTATCGGCACACGTCGCCAACAGGGCGATATGCTCCGGGGCCGCGTGAACACCTCCTTTGGTCAGGCAGTAGTTGATGGTCTCCAGGCAGATCGCATGGCATTGCGTGCAGTTGTCGATGCACTCGTTCATGGCCTGGGGCCGGTGTGCTGCGGAATGGTGAGTCATGTAGTTCTCCTTCTTCCTCGCGGGCGAGAATCGGCGCGCCCGCAACACCGTCCCCTGTTGCTGCGACGGATCAGTGCTGTGCGAACGGTTCAGTGGTTCCGTCGCGATGGATCAGCTCGACCGTGAACGGCTGCTGGCGTCCCTCCGGGACCTCCATGCCCGGAGAACCAAGCGGCATCCCTGGGAGGACCAGGCCGCGTGCGTTCGGCTTTTCTTCGAGGAGACGCTTGATGTCCGCGGCCGGAACGTGGCCTTCGATGACGTATCCGCCGATCTCGGCCGTGTGGCAGGAGCCCTTTGCATAGGGGACACCCAACCGCTCCTTGACCAGACCCAGGTCATCCATGTCGTGCACATCCACGGTGAATCCCGCCTTCTGCACGTGGTCGATCCAGACACCGCAGCACCCGCAGGTCGGGGTCTTGTGGACGGTCATGCGTGGCAGGGCTGCTGGAGTCGCGTCGGCTGATTGGACGACAACCTGTGCGGAGGGCGAGGTTGTGGGTTGCGCGGATGAAGCATCCTGGGTGCAAGCACCCAGACCAGCCACGGCAAGGACCACAAAAGTCAGACGGTGCAATGTGAGCCTAGTCATTTCAATCTCTCGACTCAGCGCTTGGTCCGCGAGGACCAGTGGATGTGGACGATCCGCCAGCCGTCCGCGGTCTCCTTCAGCACCATCGTCTCGGCGCTCTGGACGGTCAGTGGCTGGCCGTCCTTCTGGGCATGCAACTCGCTTTCGGTTCCGACCCACGCGAACTCGCCAGCGGCTCGTGCGCGCTGACGGAGCAGCTGGCGATGGGCGCCCTTGAGGAACGCCGCATCGCTGACTGCGTGATGGCCCATGTATTCCTCGCGGCTGCGTTCGGCGCCCCCGGACTCGAGGATGAGAACGTCGGCAGCGAGCAGGGCTTCGACCGTGGCCAGATCGCCGCTAGACAGGGCCCTGTTGAAACGCTCCGCTACGGCGACCGCGGCCTCTGCAGTGACTGGGACGTCGACGTCCGCAGATGCCGCGGCAGCGGGGTGATGTGCGTGCGGCTGTGTCGCCTGCGCCATTGCGGGGGACACGACGGCCAGTGCCAGTGCGAGGGTGAACGAGATTGCTGTTGCGTTCATTGCGTGGGCTCCAAGGAGATCAATGGGTGTGCGCATGGCCGTCATCGGCCACGGGCGTGTGTGGTGCAGGGTGCGACTCCACCTTGCCGTCGGGATGGCCGTGGCTCACCAACCCGACTTCCGTGTCGCTGGGTGTCGGGCCGTGGTGATCGTCGTCCACGCCCGGCGGGTGCGCATGCGGCATGGAGTTGTTGCCCGGCTCGAATAAGGCAGGGTGATCCTCGGCCTTTTCGTCGTCATGGTGGCCTTGCGTCTCGCCGCCGCCATGCGAATGGCCCTCGCTGCTGTCGACAAGTTCCTTGTACGCAGTCGCGTCCAGCGTGGGCAACTTCTGCAGGAAGGCCGACATGTTCCATATGAACTCATCGTCCATGCTGCCGCCCCAAGCGGGCATGCCGCTGGCCTTGATGCCGTGCTTGATCACCCAGAACGCCTCAGCTGGAGCGACCGGCTGTTTGCTTAGGTTCGGTGGCGCGGGGTACAGGCCCTTGCTCATCTCGGTGGCCGCCGCGTCTGGTGAAAGATGGCAGGTCACGCACATGGCGTTGTAGTTGCCCGCACCCTGGCGGATACGCTCAGGATCATCAAGGTTCGTGGGTAGCTGAAGCTTGGCGGCGCGCACCTCAATGGAACGCTCGCGCGCCGTTTCAAGTAGCGCATACACCGGGCGACTATGCGGATCGTCGGCGGCCACGTTGTACACGCCCAGAGAGACCGTGGCGGTTGCGACCACCGCAACCAATGCCACGCCGGCACCGAGCCATACCCACATCTTTTTGTTGGATTTCATTGTCAGTTCCCCTTAGAACCAGGTACGAAGGCCGATGACCAAGCGCGTGTCTTCAAAGGACTCGCCATGCTCGCGTCGCATGTCTGCGGTATTGCCAAAAGCGCGCTCGTACACCACGCCGATGTAGGGAGCGAACTTTCGGGTGAACTCATAACGAAGTCGTAGCCCCGCCTCAGCGGTACTCAGACCCGAACCTATCCCGCGCAATGGATCGTTCTTGCCATAGACGGTGACTTCCACCAGCGGCTGCAAGATCAGCCGGTTGGTTAGCAGCAATTCGTACTCGGCCTCGACGTTGGCGGCAGTCTGGCCCCCTTCGCCGAGATAGGCTGTGGCGGACACTTCGAACTTCATCGGCGCCAAGCCCTGTACACCGATAGCGGCGAAGTTCTGCGAAGCCCCAGGCTTGAAATCATGACGCGCACCGGCCACCACATCCCACCACGTGGAGATACTGCGGCCGTAAAGCACTTCCAGATCAGCCGACTCGGTCTGACCATCCGTGCGTTCGCCTTCACTGCGGAGCCAGACGCGATTGAGGTCCGTACCGATCCAGCCCTGGCCCTCCCAGCCCAGCCCGGTGCCCGGATCGGCATCCCAGGTTTCCACGCGATTGAGCAGCACGTAGCTCTTGATCGAGTTGTCATGCACCGGATGCGCGTGTTCCGGCGCGATGGCCGCCTTGCGATCTGCGTCCGTCACCGCGGGAATCGGGGTGCGCTGCTGCGTTGGCGCTGCAGGCCCGTGTCCCATCTGGCTGTGGTCCATGCCCTCCATCGATTGCATTCCCGCTTCTGATGTAGCGGGCGCGGGCGAATCATGGCCCATCTGCGAATGGCCCATCCCCTGCATCGCAGGCGTGGCCGTGCTGGAGGTGTCGGCCGCGGCGGGCTGTGCCATCTGACTGTGATCCATGACCTGCATCGACTGCGCCTGCGCTGTGGGCGCCGCAGGTGTGCTCGCGGGCGAGCCGTGCCCCATCTGCGAATGGTCCATGCCCTGCATGGCAGGCTCGGCTGCTTCAGCCGGCGGCGCGGCGTGGCCCATCGCCGCATGATCGATCGTCGCTTCGCTCGTCTTGGCCGGTGTTGCAGGCTTTTGGGCTGGCG
>NZ_QEZG01000064.1:0-14781 GCF_003993495.1 Xanthomonas sp. BRIP62418 | reverse complement strand
GCAGCAGCGTTACGACGCCAACGCCTGCTCGTGCACGCCGGCAATCGCACGGCCGGATGGGTCGGCCATCGCGGCGAAGCTGGCATCCCAGGCGATCGCGGTCGGCGACGAACACGCGATCGACTTGCCGCCCGGCACCGTCTCCGCAGCCGCCTGGCTGGGGAAGAACTGTTCGAACAGCGTGCGATAGAAATACGCTTCCTTGGTCTGCGGCGGATTGACCGGAAAACGCCTGGAGGCGGCAGCCAGCTCGCGGTCGCTCACCTGCGCGGCGGCATGTGCCTTGAGTCCATCGATCCAGCCATAGCCCACGCCATCGCTGAACTGCTCCTTCTGCCGCCACAGGATGGATTCGGGCAGATACCCGGCAAACGCCTCGCGCAACACGCCTTTTTCCATCCGCGTGGCGCCGCTGCTGGTCTTGTCGATCATCTTGAAGCTGGCGTCCATGCGCATGGCCACGTCCAGGAACTCGCGATCCAGGAACGGCACGCGCGGCTCCACGCCCCAGGCCATCATCGACTTGTTGGCGCGCAGGCAATCGTAGTTGTTGAGCGCATCCAGCTTGCGTACCAGTTCCTCGTGGAATTCGCGCGCGTTCGGTGCCTTGTGGAAATACAGATAGCCACCGAAGATCTCGTCGCTGCCTTCGCCCGACAGCACCATCTTCACGCCCATCGCCTTGATGCGGCGCGCCAGCAGGAACATCGGCGTGGAGGCGCGAATGGTGGTGACGTCGTAGGTCTCGATATGGCGGATCACCTCGGGCAGCGCATCCAGGCCTTCTTCGAAGCTGTACTCGAAGCCGTGATGCACGGTGCCCAGTGCGGCGGCGGCGACTTCGGCAGCGGCCAGGTCCGGCGAGCCTTTCAAGCCGATCGCGAACGAATGCAGGCGCGGCCACCAGGCTTCGGTGGTGTCGTTCTCTTCGATGCGATGGCGCGCGTAGCGTGCGGCGACCGCGGCGACCAGCGAAGAATCCAGCCCGCCGGACAGCAGCACGCCATACGGCACATCGGTCATCAACTGACGATGCACCGCGCGCTCGAAGGCCTCGCGCAATTCCTGCAACTGCACCTGCACGCCTTCCACCTCGGCGTATTCGCGCCAGGCGCGCTCGTAATAGCGGCTCAATGCGCCGGTGGCGCTGTCGTACCAGTGACCCGGCGGGAACTGCGCCGCATCGGCGCAATCGTCCACCAGCGACTTCAGCTCCGAGGCCACCCGCAGCCGGCCCTCGCGATCGTGACCCCAGTACAGCGGCACCACGCCGATCGGATCGCGCGCGATGATCACCCGCCCGGCGGCCTTGTCCCATAGCGCGAACGCAAAGATGCCGTTGAGGCGGTTG
Organism: Xanthomonas sp. BRIP62418; assembly: GCF_003993495.1. Lineage (NCBI taxonomy): Bacteria > Pseudomonadati > Pseudomonadota > Gammaproteobacteria > Lysobacterales > Lysobacteraceae > Xanthomonas > Xanthomonas sp. BRIP62418. Next base: position 13,430 of record NZ_QEZG01000064.1, on the reverse strand, counting down.
AGGTAGGAGGCCGGCGCATCCTCGCGGTACAGCGCGTTGATCACCTCGCAATCGGAGCCGGTCTGGAAGGCGTACGGCTGCACCAGTTCCTGCTTGAGCTCGCGATGGTTGTAGATCTCGCCATTCACTGCCAGCGCAAGCTCGCCATCGTCGGATAACAAGGGCTGCGAGCCGCCGGCCGGGTCGACGATGGCCAGGCGCTCGTGCACCAGGATCGCGCCGGTGTCGACATACACCCCGCTCCAGTCGGGTCCGCGATGGCGCTGCCGCTGCGAACATTCCAGTGCCTGCCGGCGCAAAGCCTGCAGATCGTCACCGGGTTGCAGGCCGAAAATACCGAAGATGGAACACATGGAAACACTCCTGGATGAAACTGCGGGGGTTGGCGGCCGGTGGAAGAGCGTGCTGCAGGAAGTGACGCCCATAAAAAAACCCGCATCGGCCGATGCGGGTTCTCTGATTCCTGGGCGTTTGGTGGACGTCGCCTAGTCGCAGACCCGCATCGGCCGCGCACGATTGTTCGCGCGCAGATTGTTGCGGTTGGCGTTATTGAGCTTGGCGCGCTGGAAGACCATGTGGCCGACGCTAACCGTTCGTTTTCGCGGGCGCAACTGTTTCAGCGGCAACGAGGGCGGCAGCCAGGCAGTTCAGTCGACCAGCAGCCGCTCGATCAGGCTGCGGTACAGCGCCGGCAAGGCCTGCAGATCGGCCACGCGCACATGCTCGTCGACCTGATGGATGCTGGCGTTGACCGGACCGACTTCGATGCATTGCGCGCCTAACGGTGCAATGAAGCGTGCATCGGAGGTGCCGCCGCCGGTGCTTTCTTCCGGGGGCGCGCCGGCAAACTGGCCCAGCACCACACGTGCGACGCTGCGCAGGCGCCCTTCCGGGGTATAGAACGGCTCGCCGCTGCGATGCCAGCGCAGCGCATAGTCCAGCCTGTGGCGATCCAGCAATGCGACGATCTCCGCTTCCAGCCGTGGCGCATCCCACAGCGGGGTGTAGCGCAGATTGAAGGCCACCTGCAGCTCGCCCGGAATCACGTTATTGGCGCCGGTGCCGGCATGGATGTTGGAAATTTGCAGGCTGGTCGGCGGAAAACTCTCGAAGCCCTCGTCCCACTGCCGTGCCACCAGCTCGGCCAATGCCGGCGCGGCCAGATGGATCGGATTGCGCGCCTTGTGCGGATACGCCACATGCCCCTGCACGCCTTTCACCGTCAGCGTGCCGGACAGACTGCCGCGGCGGCCCACGCGCAGCAGGTCGCCCAGCCGTTCGGTGGATGACGGCTCGCCGGTGATGCACCAGTCGATCGCCTGCCCGCGCGTGCGCAACAGCTCGGCCACGCGCCGCACGCCATCGATGGCATCGCCTTCCTCATCGGAAGTCAGCAACACCGCCAGCGTACCGGCGTGCTGCGGATGGGCGGCGACGACCTGTTCGGCGGCGACCGCGAAGGCGGCCACGCTGCCCTTCATGTCGGCCGTGCCGCGCCCGTACAGCACACCATCGCGGATCTGCGGATCGAACGGATCGCTGGTCCACGCCTCGCGCGGTCCGGGCGGCACCACATCGGTGTGGCCGAGCAGCACCAGCACCGGCGCACCGCTGCCATGCGTGGCCCACAGATTGTCGACCTCGCCCAGGCGCAAATGCTCGCAAGTGAATCCGGCGGCCTCCAGGCGTTGCGCAATCAGCACCTGGCAGCCGGCATCGTCCGGTGTCACCGAGGCGCGTGCGATCAGCTCACAGGTCAGTTGCAGTACGTCACTGGTCATGCTCGTCCTTCCGATAAAAAGATGCACCCGGGCCGTCGCAGCAGCAGGCAGCCTGCCTTCCACGCGCCCGCCACGCCCACATGTGCGCGAGCCGATGACGCGATGGCGCCGTCAGGCGATGTTGAACCTGGCCTTGAAGCCGTTGTCGGAGAAGCCCTGACTGAACGCACCATCGTCGCTCACCACCACCGGGCGGCGGATCAATTGCGGGTATTCGCGCAGCAGCAGCTTCCATTCGGCGTCCGAACCCGGCGTCTTCTTGTTGTCGGGCAGCTGCCGCCAGGTGGTCGAGGACTTGTTGATCATCGCCTCGAATCCGCCGGCCTTGCCGGCCCAATCCAGCAGCGTCTCTGGCGCGGGTAGGTGCTCGCGGTAGTCGACGAAGGTGTAGGCCACGCCGAAGCGGTCCAGCCACCTGGTCGCCTTCTTGCAGGTGTCGCAGTTCTTCAATCCGTAGAGCGTGGTCATTTCGTCTCCTTCTCGACCCCGCGGCGCGCGTTTGCACGCGCCAACAGGGTGGTTACCAGTTGATCGTGTTCCTGCCCGTGTGCGGGCAGGAACAGCACATCGGCGCGTGTGCCGTGGAATCTCAGCGCCATCCGCCGTGGCGGAATCAGCCATGCGGCATCGACCGAGCGCAACTCGGCAAGATCCACGCGCTGCGAGCGTCCATGCTGGACGATCACCAGTGCATCGCCGACCTGCGCCCAGCGGGTGGATGCCCATGCCAGACGCAGCGTCATCAGCACCACCAGTGCAGGCGCCAGCCAACGCAGGACCTCCAGCTGCTGCGGCACGCCATCGCGCACCAGCGCGCCGGCCACGTAGAGCGCCACCCATCCCAACCACATGGCCGGGATGCCCCAACGGATCCAGCCACTGGCCGGACGCGACACCATGGCGCCGAGCACCGGCTGCGCGCTACTCAATCGGCCAGACCGCGCAGCAGCTCGTTGACGCTGGTCTTGCTGCGCGTCTTGGCATCCACCTGCTTGACGATCACCGCGCAATACAGCGAGTGCGAGCCGTCCTTCGACGGCAGCTGGCCGGACACCACCACGCTGTAAGGCGGCACGTAACCGTAGGAAATCTCGCCGGTGGCGCGGTTGTAGATGCGCGTGCTCTGGCCAATGAACACGCCCATGCCGATCACGCTGTGGTGACCGATCACCACGCCTTCGACCACTTCCGAACGCGCACCGATGAAGCAATGATCTTCGATGATGGTCGGGCTGGCCTGCAGCGGTTCGAGCACGCCGCCGATGCCGGCGCCACCGGACAGGTGGCAATGCGCGCCGATCTGCGCGCACGACCCCACCGTGGCCCAGGTATCGACCATGGTGCCTTCGCCCACATAGGCGCCGATGTTGGTGAAGCTCGGCATCAGCACCACGTCCTTGCCGAAGTAGCTGCCGCGCCGCGCCACCGCGCCCGGCACCACGCGCACGCCGGCCTTGCGGAACTCGGCCTCGCCGAAGCCGGCAAAACGCGACTCCACCTTGTCCCAGAACGGCGCCGGCTGCGCGTCGATCACCGCCATCTCGTTGACGCGGAAATACAGCAGCACGGCTTTCTTCAACCATTCGTTGACGGTCCAGCCGCCCTTCCCGTCCGGCTCGGCAACGCGGAACTCGCCGCGCTCCAGGCCGTCGATGACGCGGGTGACGATGGCGCGGGTGGAGCCGTCGATCTCATCGACGGTCAGGCTGGCGCGGCGCTCGAACGCACTCTCGATGCCGAACCTGAGTTCGTCATTGCCCACCTGCGTTGCAGCACCCTGCACCGCCTTTTCGGCGATCGGCAGTTTCTTTGCAGCGGCAGCCTTCTTGGCAGCTGGTGCCGACACCACGCTGGTCGGCTGCTTGGCCACGCGCGGGGCCGCACTGGCGGCCGGCTTGGCCGCGCTTTTCTTGGCAACGCTTTTCTTGACGACACGTTTGCCGGCGCCAACGGCCTTGCCGGCCGCCGCGGTGACCTTGGTCTTGTCGACAGCCGGTGCCTGACGCGCCTTGCCGCTGTCGCGCGTGGCGCGCTTGGGCGCTGCGCTGGTGGTGGTCGCGCCCTGCTTGCGCGCGGTCTTCTTGCTGGTGGCCATGGGGGTCTCCGAACGGACTGACGGACTACTTAGGTGGGATCGAGGCAGGCGCACAGCGCATCGCGCAGCGCCTGCCGTGCGGATTCGGGCAACGGGCGGTCGTGCTCGTCGGTGATCTGGAACTGGTCTTCGGCACGCTCGCCGAAGGTGGCGATGCGCGCATCGTGCACACGCAGGTGTTGCAGGCGCAGCACATTGGCCACATCGGCCAGCAAGCCGGGGCGATCAGGCGCCACCAGGCTGATGCGGGTACGGCGGCCACCGGCGCTTTCGCTGAATTCCACGCGCGGCGCAAAGCGGAAGTGGCGCAGCTGGCGCGGCACCGCCCGCCGCGAGGGCCGCACCTTGTGCAGGTCGCCGGCCAGCACCTGGCGCAAGGCCGCAGCCAGACGCTGCGGGTCGCCATCGGCGGAGCTGTCCTGCGGCAGCACCTCGAACACGTCGAGGATCGCATCGTGCGGCGCATCCAGCACGCGGGCGCGATGGATGCCATAGCCCTTGCGATCCAGCGTGGCGACGATCGCCGAGAACAGGCCATCGCGATCGGGCGAATACACGAACACTTCCAGCGCGTCGTTGTCCGGCACCGCGCGACGCGCCTTGACCAGGGTCTGCCCGATCTGCACTTCGATCAGCGAGACCGCCTGCCAGGCCAGTTGCTCGGGACGGAAGCGCAGGAAGTTTTCATCCGGCATGCCGGCAAACTGGCGGTCGATGGTGGCATCGTCGTGGCCTTGCGCCTGCATCAACGCGCGTGCGGACTCGCGCGCTTCGCGCAGGCGCTCTTCGCGCGGCGGCGGATGTTCCAGGCCCTCGCGCAGCGCGCGCCGCGCGGCGAAGTACAGGTCGGCCAGCAGGCGGTCCTTCCACGCGTTCCACAGCTTGGGGCTGGTGCCGGCGATGTCGGCGCAGGTCAGCAGGTACAGGTAGTCCAGGCGCTCGCGCGTGCCGACCAGGGTGGCGAAACGGTGGATCACCTCCGGGTCGGAGATGTCCTGCTTCTGCGCGGTCACCGACATGCGCAGGTGCTGCTCCACCAGCCAGGCCACCAGCGCGGTATCGCCGTCGCTGAGCCGGTGCGCCTGGCAGAACGCGCGCGCATCCACCGCGCCCAGCTCGGAATGGTCGCCGCCACGGCCCTTGGCGATATCGTGGAACAGCCCGGCCAGCAGCAGCAATTCCGGCTTGCGCAGGCGCGGCCAGACTTCGTGGGTGATCGAAAAACGCTCGTCGGCGCGACCGGCGGCGAACAACGCGATGTTCCGCAGCACCATCAAGGTGTGCTGGTCCACCGTGTAGACATGGAACAGGTCGAACTGCATGCGCCCGGACACGCTGGCGAATGCCGGGATCCACTGGCCCAGCACGCCCAGGCGCGCCATGCGGTTGAGCGACTCCACCGCCCGCGGGCCGCGCAGCAACGCCATGAAGCGGTCGCGCGCAGTCGCATCGGCCACGTCGTAGGCCGGCAACTCGCGCAGCACCTCGGCCAGCGCGCGCGCCGTCAGCGAATGCAGCCCACGCACCTCGCGGTGCGCCGCCCACTGCGCAAACAGCGCAAAGACCTGCAGCACATCGCCGGCCGGCCAGTCCTCCGCATCCGCGGCCAGATAACCGCGGCGCAGACTGAAGCCCTCGCCGAGCGGCTCCGGCACCGCTTCGCCATCGAATTGTTCTTCGAAGCGCTGCAGCAAGCGGTCACTGATGCGGCGGATCAACGCAGCGCTGCGGTAGAAGCGCTGCATCATCTTTTCCACGCCCAGGCTCTCCGGGTCGTCGGCAAAGCCCAGCCGCTGGGCAAGCGTCTTCTGGTAATCGAACCCCAGCCGCTCTTCCGGCCGTTTGGCGACCAGATGCAGGCCGAAGCGCAAGCGCGCCAGTTCCTCGCGTTCGCGCCGCAGCGCTGCGGCTTCGTCGAAACCGACATGGCCGAGCCCGACCAGCGCTTCCAGATCCTTGACCCCGAACGCGCGCAGCGCCATCCAGCCCAGTGTCTGCAGGTCGCGCAGACCACCGGGGCCGTCCTTGATATCCGGTTCGAGATTGTCGGCGGTATCGCCGAAGCGCTGGTGCCGCGCCAGCAGCTCTTCGCGCTTGGCCTGGAAGAATTCGCGCGCCGGCCAGACCTGTTGCGGCGAAATCGCGGCCGCCAGGGCCGCACGCGCCTGGCTGCCGGCCACCAGCGGACGCGACTCGATCAAGGCGGTCAGCACTGTCTGGTCGGCGGCCGCGGCGGTGCACTGCGCCGGCGAGCGCACCGCGTGGCTGATCGGCAGGCCCACATCCCACAGCAAGGCAAACAACCGCGCCAGGGCCTGCTCGTGCTGTTGCTGCACGCCGGTCTCGCCCAGCACCAGCACATCCACGTCCGAACGCGGGAACAGTTCGCCGCGCCCGTAGCCACCGACCGCATGCAACGACAGTTCGGCATCGGCCGGGATGCAGCGCGTCCACGCATTGCGCATCAATTGATCGACCGCGCGTGCGCGCAAGGCCACCAGGCGCTCGATCGGCTCGCCCTGGTCGAAGCGCTTGCACAGCCGCATGTCGGCGTGCACCAGCAGCGGGCGCGCCTGCGCGGCCCACTCGGCATCGCCGGCGGCACCCGGGTCGGGTCGGTCCGCCGGCGTGGCCGTCATACCGGCGCGGGAGCGTTCGGCGACAGCGTCAGCACATCCACGCCGTCTTCGGTCACCGCGACCATGTGTTCCCACTGGGCGGACAACTTGCGGTCCTTGGTCACCACGGTCCAGCCGTCCGGCAGCGTCTTATGGTGGTAGGTGCCTTCGTTGATCATCGGTTCGATGGTGAAGGTCATGCCGGGCTTGAGCACCAGGCCTTCGCCGGGGCGGCCGTAATGCATCACCTGCGGCTCGTCGTGGTAGACCTTGCCGATGCCGTGGCCGCAGTAGTCGCGCACCACGCTGAAGCGCTCGGCCTCGGCAAACTTCTGGATCGCGTGACCGACATCGCCCAGCGTCGCGCCCGGCTTGACCGCGCGGATGCCGCGCCACATCGCTTCGTAGGTGGTTTCCACCAGCCGCTTGGCCATCACCGATGGCGTGCCGACGTAGTACATGCGGCTGGTGTCGCCGTGCCAGCCATCCTTGATGACGGTGACATCGATATTGACGATGTCGCCGTCCTTCAGGACCTTGGCCGCGCTCGGGATGCCGTGACAGATCACGTTGTTGACCGAGGTGCACACGCTCTTGGGAAAGCCGCGATAGCCGACATTGGCAGGAATGGTGCCCTGCACGTTGACGATGTGGTCATGGCAGATGCGGTCCAGCTCGGCCGTGGTCACGCCCGCCTGCACGTACGGAGCCACGACATCGAGCACCTCGGCAGCCAGACGGCCGGCGACGCGCATCAGTTCGATTTCTTCTTTGGTTTTCAGATTGACGCTCATGGCCACGATTATCGCCGATTCGGGCTGAATCTGAACGGCCTGCGCGCGCGTTTTTGCGTTGCGGCGGCAGAACTGCAGAAACGGACGGGGCAGCAGGAAACTGGCGGCGCCACGTATTCATGTGTGACGCACTACCGCGCGCGTCAAAAAGCCTGTCAGCGGAGTCATCCGAAAGACATCGCACTTTCGGGAAAAACCCTGAGGTTAAACAGTGAGATAGCCAAATCATTCAGGGTAATCTTTGGCATGGCTGATGCATTGGGTCAGGGGCGACGAGTCGTCGCGTCACCAATGACCAGACCGGTCAAGGAAATGTCCATGCGTACTGTCCGCCCTGTCCTGCTGTCCCTTGGCCTGCTCTCGACCATTGGCGCTGCCACTGCAGCAGATACCACCACATTCAACGTCAAGATCGCCGTCACCAAGGCCTGCACCATCACCGCCGCTTCCGCGACGGACGTCGACTTCGGCTCGGTGTTGTCCACCTCCACCGCCAATGCCGACGCCAACGGCAGCGTGACCGCACAGTGCACCGCGCTGACCCCCTACAACATTGCGTTGAGCGCGGGCAGCAATGCCGGCACCGCCAACGACGTCACCACCCGCCGCATGAAGAACACCGATGCGCTGGTCACCACCAACAACTTCATCGCCTACCAGCTGTACCAGGATCTGGGCCGCAGCACGGTCTGGGGCAGCACCACCGGCACCAATACGCTGAGCCGCACCGCCACCGGCATCAACCAGGTCTATCCGGTCTACGGCCGCGTGACCAACCCGTCGGCCAACAATCCCGCCACCGGTACCTACCAAGACACCATCACCGCCACGATCGTCTATTGAGCGCGCGCATGCCATTGCACCACCCCCTGTCCTACCGGATGCCGGGCCGGCTGGTCGCGGCCGGGCTGGCACTGATGCTGGCGCTCGGCAGCGGCTGGCCGCTGCAACCGGCCCATGCGGCCAGCCTGCAGCTGGCACCGACCTCGCTGACGCTGAACGCGCAGCAGTCCGCCGACGGGCTGTGGCTGAGCAACAGCGGCAGCGCGCCGGTGCAGGTGCAAACCCGGGCCTATCGCTGGACCCAGCGCGACGGCAAGGATCAGCTGGACCCGACCCAGGAACTGCTGATCAGTCCGCCGATGCGCACGCTGGCCGCCGGCGAGCGCCAGCTGATCCGGGTCATTCGCGCCGGGCCCGCGCCCACCAGCGAGGAAGCCTGCTACCGCATCATCGTCGACGAATTGCCCAATGCCGATGCCGACCGCAAGGGCATGCAGTTCGTGCTGCGCTACTCGGTGCCGATCTTCCTGCTGCCGCCGGGCAGGACCGAATCCGCGCCGACCTTGAACACGCAGGTGATCGCCGGCAGCGACGGCACTGCGCAGATCCAGATCAGCAACACCGGCAATGGGCACGCCCAGGTCGCCGACCTGCAGCATCGGGTCGATGGCACGACCAAGACCGCATTGAACGGGCTGGTGGGCTATGTCCTGCCCGGCCAGACCATGCGCTGGTCGCTGGGTGCACCGCTGGCCCAGTTCGGCCGCGGCACCATCATCGCAAGGATCAATGGTGAGGCGGACGAACGCACCTTGTTGGCAGCGCCGACAACGCCGTGATGCGGGCCGGCTGGCGATGACGCTGCTTGCGACCGCCACCTGCCTGGCGCATGCCGGCTCCGGCGACCTGGCCGATATGGCGCCACTGCCCGATCAGGCCCCGCAGAGCGTGGCGGCCCTGCCGCAGACGCTGTACCTGGATGTCACCCTCAATCAGGCCGACCGCGGCCTGGCACCGTTCGAACTGGTGGACGGTCACCTGCGCGGCTCGGTCGACACGCTGCGCAAGCTGGGCTTCATCCTGGCCGACCGCGCCGCCAGCGAACTGGTCGACCTGGATCGCCTGCCCGACGTGGAAGTGCGCTACGACGCCGCGCTGCAACGGCTGGCGCTGCAGGTGCCGCTGGCGCAGCTGTCGCTCTCCACCACGGTGTTGAAGGCCGAACAGGTCGCACCGCCCAGCGCCACCGCCTCGCCGGGCATGCTGCTCAACTACGACTTCTATGCCACGCGCAATGCCGGGGCCAGCAGCGTGTCGCTGGCGACCGAAGTGCGCGGCTTCGGCATCGGCCGCGGCATGGTCGATACCACTGCGGTGTTCCTGGCCTACGACCGCCCGCAGGACCAGCGCTGGCGCAGCGAAGCGGTGCGCCTGGACAGCGCCTGGCAGATGGACTTCCCCGACAGCGCCACCAGCCTGACGGTCGGCGATTTCTACAGCGGCTTTGTCGACTGGAGCCGCTCGATCCGCCTGGGCGGGGTGCAGATCGGGCGCAATTACGCCTTGCAGCCGTATCGCGTACTGACCCCCACGCCAAGCTTCCTGGGCGAGGCGGTGGTGCCCTCGACCGTGGAGCTCTACGTCGATGGCCTGCGCCAGTACAGCGGCCAGGTGCCGGCCGGCCCGTTCCAGCTGGCCGCGCAACCAGGCATCAGCGGGACCGGACAGGCGCAGATCGTGGTGACCGATGCGTTCGGCCAGGTGCGCCGGCTGGACTTCGCGTTCTATGGCACGCCGCAGCTGCTGGCCCGCGGCATTTCCGAGTGGTCGGCCGGCATCGGCCATCTGCGCCAGGACTACGGCGTGCGCTCGTTTTCCTACGCCTCGCGTACGGTTGCCAGCGCCACGCTGCGCAAAGGCCTGCGCGAAGACTTCACCATCGAGGCGCACGCCGAGGCCGGCGGCGGCGTGGCCAACGCCGGTGCGGGCGGTGTGTGGCTGCTCGGCGTCGGCGGCGTGGCCAACGCCGCCTATGCGCACAGCCGGATGGATGCGCTGCGCGGTGGCCAGTACGTGCTGGGCTATGCCTGGAACAACCGTCGCTTCAACGTCACCGCCGGCACCCAGCGCACCCACGGCGACTATCGCGACCTGGGCGCGCTGCAGGGCGCGTTGCCGGCGCGCATCAGCGACCGCGTGGCATTCGGCATCAACGTCAATCCGATCGGCTCGCTGGGCACCAGCTATGTGCGCCTGAGCTACCCGCAAGGCGACACCTCGCGTTACGCGAGCCTGTTCTGGTCGCGCAACTTCGGGCGCAACTGGGCGGCCAACCTGTCCGGCAACCAGAACCTGGATGTGCGCAGCGACCGCAGCCTGTACCTGTCGTTGTCCACCACGTTCGGCGAGTTGCGCCAGGCCAGCGCATCGATGCAGCGCAACGGCAACCGCACCGGCTTTGTGGCCGACCTCAGCCAGCCACTGCCCGGCGACGGCGACCTGGGCGGGATCGGCTGGCGCCTGCAGGGGCGGGCCGGCGACGATGCCAGCGGCGGCCTGGCCGAACTGGGGTGGTTGAACCGCATCGGCCGCTACAACCTGGGCGTCGCCAACCAGGATGGCAACAACTTCGGCTATGCCAGTGCCAGCGGCAGCCTGGTGTGGATGAACGGCCGCGGCTTTGCCGCGCGCGACATCCAGGATGCCTTCGCGGTGGTGTCCACCGACGGCCAGCCCGGCATTCCGGTGCGGCTGGAGAATCGCCTGATCGGCGTCACCGACGCCCGCGGGATGCTGCTGGTCACCCCGCTGCAGTCGTGGCAGCGCAACCAGTTGTCCATCGACACCCTGAACCTGCCGGCGGACCTGCGCGTGGACCGCGTCGATACCGCAGTGACACCGCGCCAGCAGTCCGGGGTGGCGGTGCGCTTCGGCATCACCCGGGTGCGCGCGGCCATGATCGTGCTGCACGACGCCCAGGGTGTGCCGTTGCCGGTCGGCAGCGTGGTGCAGCGCGAAGGCGATGCCGAACGCGTGGTGGTCGGCTACGACGGCGAAACCTATCTGGACAACCTGCAGATCGACAACCGCATCCTGGTCGAGCTGCCCGCTGGCCGCTGCAGCGCTCGGTTCACCTACCCGGCCAACCCCGGCGGCATTCCGCGGGTCGGCCCGCTGCCCTGCGTGCTCGAGCAGGAGACCCCATGAGCCTGCCCTCACCTTGGCGCCTGCTGCTCGCGCTGGCGATCGCCGTGTTGTGGCTTGCCCCCGGTCAGGACGCGCGCGCGGACACCACCTGCAGCGTCACCCTCGGCACCCCGCTGGCATTCGGCAATGTGGCGGCCAACGGCACCACCGATGCGGTGGCAACGCTCAATGTCACCTGCGCGACCGCCGCGCTCAGCGTGCTGGGCTATGCCCAGGTGAGTCTTTGCCTGGACCTTGGGCCGGGCAGCGCTAGCAACGGCCTGTATGCGCCACGCCGCATGCTCAACCCCACCGGCGACAGCCTGGACTTCCAGATCTACAGCGAGGCCACGCGCACCCAGGTCTGGGGCTCCACCGGATCGACGACGCCTTCGCCGCGCCTGCTGACGCTGTCCTACGGCGTTCCGGTGATCACCGGCGGCTCGCAGACGACCACCCTCACCCTGTACGGGCGGATTCCGGCCAGCCAGACCCTGTCGGTCGGCAACCACACCAGCAGTTTCGGCGGCGCCGACACCGTGCTGCGCTACTCCTACAACGAGAGCATCATCGGCGTCCCGGCGGCGCCGAGCAGTTGCACGGCCGGCGGCAGCGGCGCCAAGACCGCCAGCAATGCGTTCCCCTTCACTGCCTCGGCCAACGTGCCGGCACGCTGCAATACCTACGTCACCACCGACCTGGATTTCGGCAGCATCGCCGGCACCATCGATACCGCCATCGATCGCACTTCCACCATCAGCCTGTCGTGCACCAACCGCACCGCCTGGAATATCGGGCTGGGCGATGGCATCAATGCCACCGGCAGCGTCCGGCGCATGCGCCATGCCAGCAGTGCCAACTACATCGCCTACGAGCTGTATCGGGACGCCGGCCGCGGCAACCGCTGGGGCACCAGCATCGGCGTCGATACGCTCAGCGGCACCGGCAACGGCGTCGCGCAGACGGTGACCGTCTATGGGCGCGCGCCGGCACCGCAGCAGCCCATTGCAGGGGCCTACAACGACACGGTGACGGTCTCCATCACTTACTGACAGTTAATAAAGTTCGCATCGGGGGCGTCGCTATTTGTTACGTCTCCAATGCAAACGATTGCCTTCATGACGCTGGTCACTCTCCTGAAGCGCCTGACGCTGGTCACCCTCGTCTGCACCGCGACCTCGACCGCGGCCAACGCGGCCGCTGCGCGCGGCCCGGAAAACTTCACCCTGCACATCGGATTGCGCCTGCTCAGCGGCTGCGAGCTGCGTACTGCGCCCCCGCGCGCCAGTTGTTCCAGAGGCACGCCGATGGCGATCGCCCCGCCAGCCAGCACCGCCGAGGACACCGCCGTCACCAGCACCGGGCAGGATGCCAGTGCACTCGCCGGGCCTGCGCCTGCCGGCAGTGCGCGCATGACCACGATCGCGTTCTGAGCATGGCCACGCCTCGCTCCCGCTGCTGCCTGCTGGCGCTTGCACTGGCCGGTCTGGCCATCGTCGGCACCGCCGCTGGCGCCGAGATCGCCATCGCCCCGACCACTGCACGCATTCCCGCCGACAGCGACCAGGCGGCCGTATGGCTCTACAACCAGGCCGCGCTGCCATGGCGCGCCGAAGCCAAACTCTACCGCTGGCGCCAGGACGGCGACCGCGAGCTGCTCGAACCGGCCACCGCGGCCACCGTCAGCCCGGCGCAGTTCGAAATTCCGTCGCAAGGCCGGCAGCTGCTGCGGGTGATCCGGCTGGGCCCCAGCCCGGCGCAGGCCGAGGACAGCTACCGGTTGGTGGTGACCCAGCATGCCGCCGGCAGCGATACCGAGCTGCTGCGGTATTCCACGCCGGTATTCGCCCTGCCCAGCCAGCCCGGCGAACAGCACCCGGTGCTGCAGTCCAGCGTGTCCGGCCACGGCAGCGGCCGCGCCCTGCAGGTCCACAATGCCGGGCCGAGCCATGCCCGGCTGGCCGACCTGGCCTACATCGATGCCGGCGGTACCCGCCGCAGCATCCGCGACGACCTGGCCGGTTACGTGCTGCCCGGCCAGACCCGCCAATGGCCGCTACCGGCCAACCTGCCCGCCGGCAACGGCCGCTTCGTGGCACGCATCAACAGCGATACCGAGACTACGCTGGCACTGGAGCCGTAAGCTCTGAAGATTGGGGATTGGGGATTGGGG
>NZ_QEZG01000063.1:0-17483 GCF_003993495.1 Xanthomonas sp. BRIP62418 | reverse complement strand
GCCACAGTCACAGTCACAGTCACAGCCGCAGACACAGTCACAGTCACAGTCACAGTCACAGCCACAGCCACAGCCACAGCCACAGCCACAGCCACAGCCACAGTCACAGTCACAGTCACAGTCACAGCCACAGCCACAGCCACAGCCACAGCCACAGCCACAGCCGCAGCCGCAGCGCGCGGTGAGCGGTGAGCGGCGTGCGTACGGTGATGGTGTGCGCTTCCAGCAACGCGCCCCGGTGCCGGGAAGTCGGCAGCACGTCGCTGCATCGCATCGAGCCCAGGTCTGCTTGTGCTGCCCTAACAGTCGACCACGCCTGCCACCTCAGCGACCGATCGTCAGTGACAGACCCGCTGCGCACTATCGCGCCGTTTCTCTGTTGCACCCGCACAACAACGCACTGGTGAAAATACCGCCAGTGCGCTGGCGCAAGGCGTTCGCTACCGCGAGATATGCCGCAACGGCGCAGCAGCTATAGCGAGCGCGACAGCATTGCGCTGCCGTGCTGGAATCGCCCCCGTCTTGCAGCGTGCGTGGCATCGCGGCATTGCCCGCATCGCCGCACAACACGCAGTGAGATTCAGGGGGAATAGGCAGGGCGCCATGTGGCGCGACATCCATCGATCAAGGGAGAGGGTTTCATGCGCATTTTTCGTACCGGCTATTGCCGTGTGTTGCTGGTGCTGCTGCTGGGCGGCGTCAGCGCCAGCGCCGGCGCGCAGGGCATCGCCAAGGGCGCCGATGTCAGCTGGCTCAACCAGCAGGCTGCGGCCAACCCGCCGCAGGTGTTCCGCGATGCGGCCGGCAACACCACCGACTTCATCAAGCTGTTCAAGGACGTGGGCGGCAACGCCATCCGCCTGCGCGTGTGGGTCAACCCGTCCGGCGGCTGGAACGACGGCCGCGACACCCTGGACAAGGCCAAGCGCGCCGCCGCGCAGGGCATGCGCATCATGATCGACTTCCACTACAGCGACAGCTGGGCCGACCCGGGCAAGCAGACCAAGCCGGCCGCCTGGGCGGGCCACTCCGTCGCCCAGCTCAATACCGATGTCTACAGCCACACCCAGGGCATCCTCAAATACCTCAAGGACAACGGCATCACCGTCAGCTGGGTGCAAGTGGGCAACGAGATCAACAGCGGCATGCTGTGGAACGAGGGCAAGACGCCCAACTTCGCCACCCTGGGCCAGTTCATCAACAGCGGCTACAACGCCACCAAGGCGGTGTACCCCAACGCCAAGGTCATCGTGCACCTGGCCAACGGCTACGACAACGCCAACTTCCGCTGGTTCTTCGACAACCTGCGCTCGGCCGGCGGCAAGTGGGATGTCATCGGCATGTCGCATTACCCGCCGGTGGGCAGCTGGCAGGACTACAACACCCGCCTGGACACCAACATGCGCGACATGATCTCCCGCTACGGCAGTGACGTGGTCGTGGCCGAGGTCGGCATGGACTGGCAGCAGGCTGCCACCACCCGCGCCATGCTCACCAACCTGATCAGCCGCAGCAGCAGCATCGGATCGCGCGTGCTCGGCATCTTCTACTGGGAGCCCAATGCCTACCCCGGCTGGCAGGGCTACACCATGGGCGCAGTCAACACCAACGGCCAGCTGACCGAGGCCCTGCAGGCGTTCTGACCAACCCGCCAACTCGTAGGAGCGCACCTGGGCGCGACGGGCGTTACCGGTAACGCCCGTCGCGCCCAGGTGCGCTCCTACGGTTGGGCGTGCAGAAACGCCAACTGGCCGCGCAATGGCTACCTCGACGCTACCTGCCCGCCAGCACCGATGGCCGGATGTTCTGCCAGGGACCGCCGGCTGTACCCACAGACCTCACGCCTCTCGTAGGAGCGCACCCGGGCGCGACGGGCGTTGCCGGGAAAGCCCCGTCGCGCCCAGGTGCGCTCCTACATCGGTCCGTTCCGCGCCGGACCCGGCGGCAACCGCCCGCCGCTGGCCCTTATCCTTTGGTCGTACACCGGCAGCGCCCGCTGCGCCGGATCCTCGCCCCCGCCGGCATCGATACCTCACCCACGCACGACACCGTCCCATTCCATACGCCCCCGTAGCGAGGAATGGCAACAGGTGCGTGCGGTACACTTGGGGGTTCACGAATTCACGATGTCGACACACCCGCGGGGTGTGTCCCCCCGGGAGCGCTAATGAACTGGTTGAACGAAGTGCTGCACAACGATCCGAACCCGCTTGAGACGCAGGAGTGGCTCGAATCGATCAAGGCCGTCATCGACGTCGAAGGCCCGGAGCGCGCCCATCAGCTGCTGGAAGGCATGGTCGAACAGACCCGCCGCGCCGGCGCTTACCTGCCGTTCTCGCCCACCACCGAGTACGTCAACACCATCGCACCGGCCAACGAGGCCAAGAACCCCGGCGACTCCGCGCTGGAGTGGAAGATCCGCTCGATCATCCGCTGGAACGCCATGGCCACCGTCGTGCGGGCCAACCGCAAGCCGGGCGACCTGGGTGGCCACATTGCCTCGTTCGCCTCCAGCGCCACGCTGTACGACGTGGGCTTCAACCACTTCTGGCGCGCGCCCAGCGACCAGCACCCGGGCGATCTGCTGTTCATCCAGGGCCACAGCGCCCCGGGCATCTACGCCCGCGCCTTCCTGGAAGGCCGCATCAGCGAAGCCCAGCTGGACAACTTCCGCATGGAAGTGGACGGCCAGGGCATCTCCTCCTACCCGCACCCGTGGCTGATGCCCGAGTTCTGGCAGACCCCCACCGTGTCGATGGGCCTGGGCCCGCTGGCCGCCATCTACCAGGCGCAGTTCATGCGCTACCTGGAAAACCGCGGCCTGATCGAGAAGTCCGACCGCAAGGTGTGGTGCTTCATCGGCGACGGTGAGTCTGATGAGCCGGAAACCCTCGGCGCCATCGCGCTGGCCGGCCGCGAAGGCCTGGACAACCTGATCTTCGTGGTCAACTGCAACCTGCAGCGCCTGGACGGCCCGGTGCGCGGCAACGGCAAGATCATCCAGGAGCTGGAAGGCGTGTTCCGTGGCGGCGGCTGGAACGTCATCAAGCTGCTCTGGGGCGGCTACTGGGACGCGTTGCTGGCCAAGGACACCGACGGTGTGCTGCGCAAGCTGATGATGGAAACCGTCGACGGCGAATACCAGAACTGCAAGGCCTTCGGCGGCGCCTACACGCGTGCCAACTTCTTCGGCAAGTACCCGGAGACCGCGGCTATGGTCGCCGGTCTGTCCGACGACGACATCTGGCGCCTGAACCGTGGCGGCCACGACCCGCACAAGGTGTATGCCGCCTACCACCAGGCCGTGAATACCACCGGCATGCCCACCGTGATCCTGGCCAAGACGGTCAAGGGCTACGGCATGGGTTCGGCCGGTGAGGCGCTCAACCCCACCCACCAGACCAAGAAGCTGGACGACGCGGCGGTCAAGCACTTCCGCGACCGCTTCAACATCCCGGTGACCGACGCCCAGCTGGAAGACGGCCAGGTGCCGTTCTACCACCCCGGCGAAGATTCCCCGGAAGTGCAGTACCTGAAAGAACGCCGCAACGTGCTGGGCGGCTTCCTGCCCTCGCGCCGTCCCAAGGCCAGCAAGTCGTTCGTGGCGCCCACGCTCGACAAGTTCGAGCGCCTGCTCAAGGACAGCGGCGAGCGCAGCTATTCCACCACCATGTCCTTCGTGCAGAGCCTCAACATCGCCCTGCGTGACAAGGAGCTGGGCCCGCGCATCGTGCCGATCGTGGCCGATGAGGCGCGCACCTTCGGTATGGAAGGCATGTTCCGCCAGATCGGCATCTACGCCCCGTTCGGCCAGAAGTACAAGCCGGTCGATGCCGACCAGCTGATGTACTACCGGGAAGACCAGACCGGCCAGGTGTTGCAGCAGGGCATCAGCGAGCCGGGCGCCATCGCCTCGTGGATGGCCGCCGGCACCAGCTATTCGGTGTCGGATGTGCCGATGCTGCCGTTCTACATCTACTACTCCATGTTCGGCTTCCAGCGCGTGGGCGACATCGCCTGGCAGGCAGCGGACATGCGCACGCGTGGCTTCCTGCTCGGCGGCACCGCCGGCCGCACCACGCTCAACGGCGAAGGCCTGCAGCACGAAGACGGCTTCAGCCAGGTCATCGCCGGCTCCATCCCGAACGTGCGTAGCTACGACCCGACCTTCGGTTTCGAAGTCACCGTCATCATGCAGCACGGCATGAAGGCGATGATGGAAGACCAGATCGACGAGTACTACTACATCACCCTGATGAACGAGAACTACGCCCACCCCGGCATGCCGGACGGCGCAGCCGAGGGCATCATCAAGGGCATGTACCTGCTCAAGGACGCCGGCAAGCCCAAGAAGGGCGAGCTGCGCGTGCAGCTGCTGGGCAGCGGCACCATCCTGCGCGAGGCCATTGCCGCGGCCGAGCTGCTGGACAAGGACTTCGGCGTTACCGCCGACATCTGGTCCTGCCCCAGCCTCAACGAAGTGCGCCGCGACGGCTACGCCGTGGAACGCTGGAACCGCCTGCACCCGGAGGCCGAACAGCGCAAGCCCTACGTCACCCAACTGCTGGAAGGCCGCCAGGGCCCGGCCATCGCCGCAACCGACTACGTGCGCGCCTTCGCCGACCAGATCCGCGCGTTCGTCCCGATGACCTACACCGTGCTCGGCACGGATGGGTTCGGTCGTTCGGATACGCGGGCCAACCTGCGCCGGTTCTTTGAAGTGGACCGTTACTACATCGCGCACGCGGCCATTGCCGCGCTGGCGAAGGATGGGAAGATGACGGGCAAGGATGTGGCTCGGGCGATCAAGCAGTACAAGATTGATCCTGAGAAGAGTAATCCGGTCGGGGTTTGATAGTTAAAGGAGAAGGCGGCCATTCGGCCGCCTTTTTTCTCAAGCAGAACTTGCAAGTTCGTCCGTACGATAAGGATTCGACATATGACTGCAGCGACCCCTGCGCGACTAACGCGGCTCCAAGCTCAGCTAGATAAGGAGCGGAGGCTGGTGTCGTTCGATAGCTACGACATGACCGTTAAACAGATGTATGAAATGTTTCAGGACGGCGCAATTTTCGTTCCCCCTGAGTATCAACGTCAGTTCGTTTGGGATGAAGTGAGGGAGTCGAACCTCATCGAGTCTATTTTTCTTGGCATCCCGGTGCCCAGTCTGTTTATGGCCACGAATTCCGATTCAACTTGGGAGATAGTGGACGGTGTTCAGCGCCTGTCCACGATTGCCCATTTTATGGGCGATGTAGCTTCTGCAGAGACGGTCGGCAGGACATCCCAGTTGAGGATCAAAGGGCTTGAAAAGATATCTGAACTTGATGGCTTGGCATACGCAGACCTTAGTAGGTCAATGCAGCTGTTGTTCCAGACCCGTCCTATTCGCGTCACCGTTCTGAACGACAAGAGCGATCTTAGCGTGCGGTTTGACCTCTTTGAGCGCCTAAACACCGGCGGCGTACTCCTCACCAATCAGGAAATCAGAAACTGCATATTCCGAGGGGTGTTCAATCTCGACCTGAAATCACTCAGTAAGAGCAAGGATTTCGTCAAGGCTGTCAAGCTGAAGGAGTCTGATCAATTTAATGGTACGGCGGAGGAGTATGTGCTCAGGTTCTTTGCCTA
This sequence comes from Xanthomonas sp. BRIP62418, assembly GCF_003993495.1. Classification (NCBI taxonomy): domain Bacteria; kingdom Pseudomonadati; phylum Pseudomonadota; class Gammaproteobacteria; order Lysobacterales; family Lysobacteraceae; genus Xanthomonas; species Xanthomonas sp. BRIP62418. The sequence goes on along the minus strand of NZ_QEZG01000063.1, from coordinate 11,852 downwards.
TCTTGATGATCGAGATGAATTCGAGCATAGCGTCAAGGATTTCTTGAACGATTATATGAAGAAGAATGCGGGAAAGCGCATATCTGCAGCAAAGAAGAAGCTCTTCAAAGACGTCATGGTGTTGCTGGCTAAAGCATTCCCGGATGGCATTACCAGAGGGCAGTCAAGCACGACCTCTGCCGTCCTGTATGAAGCTCTCGCTATTGGCACGGCGGTTGCGATCTCCCAACGGCAGCCGGTCCGTATCGCAAGGCTAAAGGCGCTGGCGTCTGATGCAAAGCTCAAGCGGTTTACAACCGGCGCAACAAACAGCCGGCGCATGTTGAATAGCCGCATTGACTATGTTGCGGAGGCGGTGTGACCTTCGGTGCGGCGATTGATGGTCCGATCAAGGAACGGTTTAGGGCCGTTAGGGCATTGCTTACTTTGATAAAGTCTAGCGAATCGACTGAAACGCCGCCTGCGGACTCGGAAGAGGTTAAGATTCTTCGTGGACTGTTCTTTGTCCATCTATATGCTGCGTTCGAGAGATCTGTCACCGACGTTGTGCTCGCTTACTTGAGGAAGATTGCCGAGATTGAGCTCCCGTATTCTCACATTGAGTGCAAGATGTGGCCTGCCGCGCTCGATCCGCGCTTCTCGTCTTTGCAAGGGTCGAGGGGAAGCGCTGCCTGGAAAAAGCGCATAGAGATATCTTCGCTCGTTGAGTCGGACTCTATCTGTTCCATAAATGAAGGCATGTTTTCCGACAAGCTCCAAAACGTTTGGCCGGAGACTATCGTAGAAATGTTCAAAGCTCTTGGGCTACAAAGCACCTTCCTAGACGGCGCTGCGTCTTTTGCTCTAAAAGAGGTTGTTGAGAAGCGCAATCAAGTGGCACATGGAAGAACGGAGCCTCAGGTTGTTGGTTCGGGTAGTACGTCTAATGTCTTGGAGGATCGGCTATCCATCATCCATACGTTGACTACAAACTTGCTTGAATCCATGCGGCTCCAGCTAGGTGAAATGGCTTTCATAAGGCAGCCCTTCCGAGAAGGGTATGTGGTGCGCGTCAGGTAATCTCCGTCGCACGATATTCCTGTGATGCTAGTGACCAATGTCAATTCTTAATTGGTTTTCGCTCAAGTCACGAATAACGGGGCCAGGTTCTTAGGTATCCCCACGTTTTACTAATAACGGTGTCAGGTTTACTTGTCAGTCGATGGCGCTCGGTTTGCGTGGCGATGAGCGCCCCTGAGATCCGTAAAGCAGCGGGTCTTGGCTTTGACCATGGCGCGGAGGGCGTCGTGGTCAAGGGCTCGCTGCTGCTTTAGATGAAGGAAAATGCTGGCGGGCAGTTCTTCGCATAGGGCTTTATTGAGAAGGGTGCGATAGGCATGGGTTACCCAAATGGGCGTTGCCAGCGCAAGCCGGCTAATAACGAGGTTAGGTTCACTTATATGTGTCAAAACGGCAGGCCAGGCTAGATTTTTCTGTAGGTCCGCTCCACGATTTGCAGAATGATTTCAACGAATGTTCGCGAGGACCACTCAATTTATCCTTCGTGATGGCGTTTCAAGGTGGAAGCTGCCGACCATGAGTTTTCCTAACTGCAATTTAACAGTTCCCGCGCTTGATGGTTTGACGTCAACAGATGTTTGTGGGACAGGCGCGCGTCAGCAGACCGGTGATAATTGTCAAGAGAAGAGATGCCACCGTAACAAACGTATAAGCACTTTTGACCCAGAATTGTCTGCTTGCACGGAATTCATCAGCATTCAAACAGGCAAAAAAAACGCAAGCAACAAGTCCCGTGTACAGCCAAACTCTCCATGCAGGCTCGTATAGAAGTAGCGCAAGGGCTGGGATGAGGAACAGGACTGGCTGGAAGGGACTGGCAACACTTCCTCCGGTTCGCCAGATTAGTCTTGCCGCGACTCCGATATCAATAAAAAAGGCAATACCCATAGCACTGTCTCGTGATATGCCTGACAAGGTAGTGCCCGGGAAGAGATTCATCCACATTGTGGACATCTCAGCCGTGGAAACCAGCGGCGCTAGACTAAGCATTAGAAGAAGTGCCACCAGTCTTGAGCCGTCGACAGATGCGTCGTCTCGATAAGACCTAGGGAGAGCCTCTCGAAGCATATGCCCTCCAACAAATGAGATAACGGCTATTACGAGCTGCGCCACAAGCGCACCCGTTACGACTGCTTTGGTATCGAGCACTAGCATCCCCTGTAATGCGAACGCTGTTGCAACTTGAGCGTATGCAATCAGTTCTCGCGTGTGAATCTTAACACTTCGGAAAAAGCGAGAAAAAGGGGTGGCTCAATCTGACCCCGTCGTAAGCTCCCCAGTCTGACAGACACCGCATAAGTAGAGCTTTCTGGCATCGTTACCTCAGCCAGGAGGTTCTATGCGCACGTCAAAGTTCACCGAGACGCAGATCGTCGCGACGCTCAAGCAGGCCGACGCCGGTGTGCCCGTCAAGGACATCTGTCGCCAGGTCGGTATCAGCACAGCGACGTACTACCAGTGGAAGAGCAAGTACGGAGGCCTGGAGGCTTCGGAGCTGCGGCGGATCAAGGAGCTTGAGTCCGAGAACGCCAAGCTCAAGCGGATGTACGCCGAGTTGGCGCTCGACGAAAAATAACGGGGTCAGGTTCACTTATCAATCGACGGTGCTCCGCTTGCTTGGCCGATGCGCGGGCCTGACGCTCGCAAAGCGGCGGGTCTTGGCTTCGACCATCGCACGGAAGGCGTCATGGCCTGGAGCTCGCTGCTGCTGCAGATTAAGGCGGATGCTGGCGAGCAGCTCGTCGGACAGAGTTTCATCGAGCAGAGCACGGTAAGCGTTGGATCGCTCAGTCGGGTCGTTGCTAAGCGCAAGCCAGAAGGGACGTGGCGTCAGCGCGGAATGCCCGCGCTGGCCTAGATTGGCTCGGCAGCTGGACCAGCGCTACGCCGCCGGGTCGTCCGTCAGGCGGGCACGCGCCGGGTTCAGTTCAATGATAGCAACGAAGGACGTAGTCCGCACTGTTCATAAGTACAGCTCACCTACCACCTACCAAATACAGAGACTCCTGGCGGTGGTACACCGGGGATGCTACGGATCAAGTGGAATGCCGGATTGTTCGTATCCGAAAATTCTTTATGTTCGCCCTCTCTAAATGCGGGGTCTATTTCTGGCATCTCATTTGCAAAAAAAATTGCGTTCTTCGCGTATATTTGGACTGTGAGATTAAGTGCGTCGACTTCTTCTCTATTAAGTTCGATCGTGGAAAGTCGCGGGTTGGTAATGTATGCTCTTGGTCGGCAAATAAGTACGCATATGCGTGGTGTGATAGGTGCAAGGATTTCTGGATAAAGTGGTGCTTGGCGAGTAAATTGGACGTTATGATAAAACCCGTCCCCAAATAAGAAATCTTTTTCCGATGAGAATATTACTACGAACTTCGCTTTTGATCCGATGCTGTCGGCAATGAGTCGCTGCTTGCGCCGCATATTCAGTCCAATTAATGTGTTTAGCTCGTTTCCATGTATAGGGCCGCGCAGACTCTCGACCAATGAAGCTGACGCTTCCCGATTCATTGGGCTCCTGACAGCAAGCGAGACAACGCATTCAACAGTATCTATCAACTGCGCATTTGTTGCAGAAACTTCTATAAAACGCTCCGAAAGTCTTTTGGAAATTATATTTTTTCGATCAAGTTGCTTCAGCCACTCAATTACTAGCGGAAATTTCGTGTCTGCGTCATCGAACTCGGATTCGAAGCTCTCGTCCCAAGGGGTAGGCGTGCCGTCTCTAGACAGTTTGACGTGATGTCCGTTGCCGATCATCCCAAGTTTTGATGGTGGAAGACGCAGATGAGTACCATCAGGTTTGAGCCAGCCCGTCTTGCCATCCTCACCGGTCCAATGCTTCGATACGCATTCGGGCCACCAATGATGACGAGCTGATTTCAATGGGTTCTTTATTTTCACTTTCCTTCTGCCTCTCCGAATTAAATGGCGTGTCGGAATCAACGCTAAGCGGCTAATCTCTCTCGAATTTGCGTGATTGCTAAACCGATTCTCTCTGTAATCGCCGTGCTGCCATGATGCAACATTGTCAGGGAACCAAGAGCCCTAGTCATTGCGACATAAAGCAGCTTCGCCTCCTGAATCGTCTCCTCGTTGTCAGTGCGGATACGCTGCCCGACTTCGCAGATGCCGGGAATGAATACAGATTCAAATTCCAGGCCCTTGCTGGAGTGCATTGTCAAAACCTTAACTGCAGGCTCACCATCGAATAAGTTTCGCTTGTTGCCCTCTTCAGCTAAAACCACTGGAAGTTCTTCAGCTCGGAGCCGCGAAGCTATCTGGGTGGCAAGTGCTTTGTTGCGGCAAAGAATCGCAAAGTCGTTGGCGCTTGCACCGTTATTGAGTGCTTCGCGTATCTGTTGGGCGATGATGCGTGATTCTTCCCAAATGTTGCTCGCCTGTATCAGCTCGGGGACAGCGCCCCTTCGTCCTGCGCTCTCCGGCGCTATCACCGGCACGTTGTCTTCATCGGCATCTTCCCCGGCCAAGAGCTCCTGCGCAAAGGCCTTTGCTGTGGAAAGGATCTCCAAGGTGTTGCGGTAGTTCAGACGCAGGATCGTTGTGCGCCCTTTGGCCTGGATGCCAACGCTGGCGAAGCTGAACTTTCGACGTCCACCTGTGCTGTAGATGGTTTGCGCGTCGTCATAGAGCAGCAACAGCGAATTAGTTTCCGGATCGACCATCTGCGTGACGATTTGCAGCCATTCGGGTGCAAAGTCATGGCCTTCGTCGATCATCACTGCCGCGTACTGTGCTCGCGGAATCTGCTGCGACTCCACTGCTGAAATGACTTTACTGACCAATGCGTCCAGATACTGCTGGGCATTTGGCTGTGCGAGTGGAGGCTTGATGCCGTAGGCCTTTAGCTGCTCACCACACCATCCGTGGAAATGACGCACACTCACGCGGTCCTGTACACCATGTGCGTGAATGATGTGCTCCAGGCGGCCGGCAAGTGTTTTGTTGTAGCAGAGCACCAGCACCGGCTTGCCTTGACGCTTCGCAATCTCAACGCAGCGGTAGCCCAGGATCATTGTCTTGCCAGAGCCTGCCACGCCATGGATCACTCGGTGGCCGTCCCCCATCGAGCGAGCAAGTTGCTCTTGTTGCAGATCCATCACCTTGATCAAATCAGGGATGGCAATGGGCTTGTCCGGCTGAGGTGAGGCGAACAACTGCACCTGCTCAGGAGGAACGATACGCAGCTGCGGAAACAGATGCCAGCGAATCCGTTCGATCTGTGGCAAGCTGAGCTGGCATGAGAACGTGGCAGGGAACATGTCCCAGAGCCGTTTCTGAAACGCCTCGGTGTCCACCGACTCGGTCATCTCGTCCCGGCAGATCACGCTACCTGCCGCAATCACATTGCCTAATTCGGCCTCGTCAAACTGGGCGCGGCTGATGTTGCTAAACACCACGCCAAAGCCCCATGGCATGATGAGCTTGCCCTGGTATTTGCTTCCTTCGGGAAGTCGCAGGGCTGCATCCTTGAGCATCAGCTTGCCGACTTCGATGCAAATGTCGCGAGCTTGGCGCAATGGATTGGACGTTACCTCACGGCCGCGCTCGGTATGGAGCACGGCGGTGTCGCGGTCAATCTCAGCGATGGTCTCCAGTTTCCAGTCCTTGACCTCAAGCACCAGGATCCCGCGATAGGGATGCAGCACAATAAAGTCCGGATGCCGGTGACTAGGGCCGATCGGCACGTCGTACCAGCAGATGTACTCATCATCGAGCTTGTCTTCCAGGCGTTGTGAAAAGCGCCGCTCGCCAGATGTCATTCGACCGGCGCTACTTGATCGACTGGGAATCAACGTTGCCATTAAAAGATCCCCTCCGTGGTGTGGCCTTAGCGTAGCACTAGCGCAGCGCGGACAATAGAATAATCCGCAAGAGATGTGTGTAGATCTATGTGTGAAATAAGGGTTGTCGAAGCTAGAACTACTCTGGTCCTTGATCTAAGGCAAGAGGTGTTGGCTTCTTCGCAGTTCGAATCAGGGCGAGCTCACGCTTTTGAACATGAGAATTCAAGATCAGGAGTTCTGTGCCGCTATCCTGCGCCGGCAACTAATCGCAAATCTAATAAGTAGTGCTTGTTCGTAAGAACGGAGAGGCATGGCAAGATGATGAGGTTAGCTCGGGTCACCCATCGACGAGGGAGCAGGTATGGACACCAATCGAAAAATTCCGCTGTTCGGGGTTAGGCGCTTCACACGCCAGGTTATGGATGAGCTTGCTACGATATCGAAGGACAGGGACGAGATTTACGCGACACTCTCACGAATTGGGGGCGTTAGCCAGCTGGAGCGCGAGCGAGAGCTGGAACGCCTGAATGCTGAGCTGGCCTCTGCATCGCATGCGTGGAAAGAACAGCTTGCGACACTGACGGCCGATCGTGATGAGCTGTTGCTGCAGGTCACAGAGCTGCGCAAGGAAGTTGTCGAAACCCGTGAACGCGCCCTGCTGCAGGAATCTGGTGTCTATGAGTATGCGCATCCGCTACAAGACGCGGTGGCCTACAAGGATCGGCTCGATCATATCCGCGGACTTATCAAAGAACTGAACAAGGCGGACGGCCGCGCTGTTGTAGCTGCAGTGGGCTGGACCGTTAACGGCTCAGAAGCGCAGGGCAAGACCATGCTTCGGGACTACTGTAAATTGATGTTGCGGGCATTCAATGCAGAGGCCGATGTTCTGGTACGTGGCTTGAAGCCATATGCACTTGCTGCGGCAATCGATCGGATTGAAAAAGTAGCCAAGACAATCCAGCGCCTGGGCAAGACCATGAGCATCCGTATTACGCATGAATACCTGCAGCTTCGTATTACAGAATTGCAGCTCACTGCAGATTTCGTGCAGAAGAAAGCTGAAGAGAAGGAGCTGGAACGGCAAGAACGCGAGCGGCTGAGGGAGGAGCGAAAAACCCAGCAAGAGATGGAGCGCGAGCGTTTGAAGCTCGAAAAGGAACGTCAACACTACCTCAACGCGCTGAAGGCTCTGTTGGCCAAGGGTGATCCAGAAGCTGTTGAGCGGATGCGCGCCCAGGTCTCAGAGGTTGAGCGTGCAATTGCGGACGTCGACTACCGCGTAGCCAACATCAGGGCAGGCTACGTTTACGTGATCTCCAACATTGGCTCTTTTGGTGAATCGCTGATCAAAGTCGGTATGACGCGTCGTCTGGACCCGATGGACCGTATCCGCGAACTCAGTGATGCATCGGTGCCCTTCAACTTCGATGTGCACGCGCTATTTTTCTCAAAGGACGCTGTTGGAATCGAAGGTGCGATGCATGCACGGCTGGCTAAAAGCCGGGCAAACCTTGTAAACCATCGCCGCGAATTCTTCCGTGCAACGCCGACAGATGCAAAGAATTTGCTCGCAGAGCTTGCTGGTGATCTTCTTATATTTCACGACACTCCTGATGCGCTTGAGTTTAGGCAGAGTCTGAAGATGATGGGGGCTGGGACCCATTAGAGATACTCATCCCCGCAGAAACAACTGGAGAAGGATTAGAATAATTAAAAAAATAAAGTTACGGGGTCAGGTTCTTCCCGGTCGACAGCGCATGGATTGTGTGGCAGGCGAACGGGCCTGACGGCTGCGAAGTGGTAGGTCTTGGCCTCCTGCTAAAGTACGGAAGGAGTAATTGTCTAGGGCATGCTGGTGTTTTTGAGTAACGCAAATTCGGCTAACAAGTAATCTAAAAGCGTAAGGCATGACCTAGACAATTTTTGAATCAGGCGCATGTGATGAGGTGTGACCGGAGTATCGATTCGAACAATCGGCACTAAAGTATTACTGGTATCAGCCGACTACGGGAGCTCATGCCAACAAATGGAGCGGCGGCTGATGAAGTGCTTTTCCCACCCGGACGGTGACGCTGCGGCGCAGTGCAAATCTTGCAGCCGAGGTCTTTGTCATAGCTGCGCACAACGGTTCTCGCTCATGATGTGTGAAGGCTGCATCCTGCAGCACAACGGGTCGGTCGCGCGTTCCATGTATGTGCGACTGATAGGAACGGGTATCTTGTTCGTGCTGCTATCGTGGTTGTTTCTGACTATGAAGCCACCGACACTTGAGCAAGGTCAATACTTCACATTCGCCGTCTCGCGCCTTCTCATTGCGTTGATCTTCGCCTTTGCTCTATGGGGATGGGACTTCCTGGATCGACATACTCGCCACCTGGTGTCTGCATCACTGCCTGTATGGGTTTTCTACTTCTTCTTTAAGTTCATGCTGTCGATCGTTATCGGCATCATCGTTGGCCCGTATCAGATCTATCGAATGGTCAAAGAAATCCGTACCGCCCGTCAAACCGCTAATGGGATCGCTAACGGTGCCATCTGAAGACGCTGCGGAGAGCAAGTAGCGCGGTCAGGTTTGCTATCAGTCGCTGCGCGCGGTTTGCGTGGTCGATCAGTGAACCTGCTTCCGCAAAGCGCTGCATCTCGGTTTCGACTATCGCCCGAAAGGTGTTGGCGCCTCGATAAAGAGTAGACTTCCCGCAAGTTGAGGGCATCGCCTGAACTTGCCTAGGAAGTGGCATGACCCTGGTTACGACGTTAGTAGGCTCTAAGAACAGGTCAATCAGACTTGCAGCCTTGGCGCATCCTGCTTTTGACTCTGCTCCTGAGCTTCGTTACTCAGTGCAAGCGCACGTGTCTGTTCGGCGGACTGCACACGGGCCTGACTTTGCTCGACTGAACTCTCCACCGCATCTGCCGTGCGCATTTGCTCACGGTGGTACACGGAGGTGGAGGGATCTCCCTGGACCAGGAAAACGTACTCGCCGGCTGCTGCCCGGGTGCCCGCTTGGCAAAGCACTACGCTGTCTACACGTTCCAGTCCCTGCTCTTTGGCAAGGGCATACAGGCTCCAGGTCATACGGTCACTTGCCGCATCGGGAGCACGATTCAGCGAATGATCGATCCGATGCACGCCATCCTGGATTTGAGCAAACATGGGATCGCTAGGCGATGGAGCCTGCGCGCTGAACTTGAAACCATCCGATGATCCACGCGACGGCGCGGCCGGATCCTGAGGTACCAATGGCTGGCCACTCGTAGGAGGCGCGATTCTACGATCGTCCGCATCGAACCACTGCTTGCCGTCAAACCTGTATCCGCTGCGTACCGATGCCGCGCCGACGTCTTGATAAAGGTCTTCCCCAAAATCCGGGGCGTTGACTGTCTCGCCTTGTGCGTTCTTCGGCAGAATAGGTCGAACGCCGCTGGCCTTCAGCAAGTTGCTGACAACACCGTTGCTGTTGTTGTGCAGCGGAGAATATTCCAGTTGTGCGTGATTGATCTGATCCCCAGCCTTCAGGGCAGACTCAAGTTTTGTGGATAATTCCTGGTCAGAACCGCTCCAGGCAACGATGCGCTCGTGGTGCTCGCCCGGTGCAGGCCAGTCTGGTGCGGTGACCGTCGCTTTCACGATGTTGCCCTTGGCATCCCTCGCAAGAGCCGGCTCGGAGGGATCCAATTGGTTCAAAGGCACTGGCTCGTAGTTGCCGTCTTGTCTGAGCCGGTACCCAATCTCATAAGGGGCAATGTAAGGAGCTGCTTCAACTCGAATGTGCCCAAACTTCTCCGAGCCAAAAACTGTGCTCTGGGCAAAGTTCGCCAAGTCATTTCCCTCGGCTCTAGTGTCGGGCCCTCCACGTACTACGGTCTGGCTGCCATCGGATTTCTGAAAGAGCAGGTAAAGATGGCGGCGGTCACCAGCAACCTCGCTCGCACCAACCAAGATCATTGCCTTCTTCTGCTCATCCATGACTTATTCTCCAATATCCTGCGGAGCCCGATTCACCACCAGCGCGCTCAAGTGGATTCCGTCAGCAGAATGAAAGCCCACCATCCAGGTAACCGGCACAGTTGGCGCTGTCACCGATGGCTGGGCCTCCTTCACAACAGGGGAAAGCGTGCACATTACCGACGCCTTGTAATCTGCGGCGGGAGAGCTCAACGCTTGGCAGCGAAATCCTAGATCCTCAAGATTCTTCTGCGCGGTCGTAAGCGATGACCCAACAGGATTTGCCGCCTGAAGCTCTTGCCTCGCCTTGGAGGCAGATTGCTGCGTATTAAAGCCGGGCCGTGAGTCTTGCTGCATGGCAGAGCACCCTGGTATGAAGAAGAGGCTAGCGGCTACTAGTAGTGCTAGAACACTAAGGTCGGCGCGAGGATTCGTTTTCATGATGTGACAACTCCACCGCAATCACACAGACGGTCATCCATGCGTAGTTCGGTTGCAAGTATGCGCCCCAAGAGATAGCAGAGCTATGAAGTTACAGGGGGGCTGACCTGACTTAGCCTGGCCCCTAATCTTATGCGTCAGCCGTTGCTACGCCTTTCTCTTTGCCCTTTAGCGCCATGTCGAGCAAGTATTCATAGGTCTGCAGTCTACCCCTAGCTGATGTGGCAACCCAGCAGATCATCCAAAAGAACAGCAGGAAAATACCCACCATTGCTGTCAATGGGGACATTGCTAAAGGATTGCCACCGGCGCGCAGAACCAGAAAGAGCGACACTGCAACCGGCAGAAGACCTAGCTTGTCGATGCTTCCAGCCAACAGCGCAATGCGGCCCGCACGGCGCGTATGGCTGTAGCGAGCGTGATCCAGCATGATTTGCAGGGTTGCTGCCGGATGCCCTTGCAGCCAAGTCACCTCCTGCAGAAATTGCTCTAGCTGATGATCAGTGCGCATTGCTTGATCTAATGTCCATCTACGTAGATCGCTCACAATCCAATAGATGCCAAGCAGCATCAGGACGCCCAATGCCACTAATGCAACCCGGAGGCCGGCGGTTGCGACCTTCACTAGCAACTGAGGCGGAACGCTCGTGAAGCTGAGGAATGATGCAATCAGCGTCGAAGCGATTGCCAACACCATAACGATGGCGGCGCCGCGCATGAGGCGGCTTGGGCTGGCGGTATCTGCTGGAAATTCCGGTAGTGCGCTGAGGCGTTCTTCTAAAGCCTTAAAGGTCAAGGGCAAGATTGGTGCTACGTCGCTACTTTCCATGAAGCCTGCCATTAGTTGAGTGATACGGCGAGATTAGATCTGTCTGGTCTACACGGCTAGGTAGAAGCGCTGGGACGGTACGAAATTTTTCTCCTAAATGCGCTCGGTGCGTAGCGGGTCTGTGATCTCCAATATCTGAGCAGACAGGCTGTGTGGTCGTGCCTTTTGGATCTACCTTTTAAGAGCAGATGGCCACGGTTGACATCGCGATCGGTGCGATGCAATCTCCAACCCAAGGAGCGTCGAAACTCCTCAGAGAGCGGTACCCACCTCCGTCAAACCGGTGGGTTTTTTGTGCCTGCATCCCGCAGGGACAAGCCGACGCAATGCCTGCGTCGGGAGGGCGGCTAATACAACACCCGCAAGGGGAATACGCCCGCCGGCTCTCTGCGGTTTCGAACCTCCCGACATCCCGTCGCTGTTGGCGACGGTTCTTGGGTTGTTCCAGGAGGGCGTTGCCATGTCTACCGCACCATCCATACCGGCATCTGTGCCGGTTGATCTGTTGCCAGCCTCTGCTCACCGCCTGCGTTGGGATATGGGCGATGTGCTGCGCCGGCTCGACGCACGCGCGGCTGTCGAGCGCGCGATCAGCGATCCCGTGCATCCGCTGAGTCGCCAGCTTGGTGCGTTGCTGCACACCTTGCGCCGCCGGGTCGCGCGCAGTGCCGTGGAGTCGCATCAGCGCGTTGCCGCATCCACCACCCACCACCACCCGGAGGCACCATGACCCGCCGCCGCCCACCCACGGCAGCTGCCAGCG
>NZ_QEZG01000062.1:0-28413 GCF_003993495.1 Xanthomonas sp. BRIP62418 | reverse complement strand
TTGTCATGGCCCGGCATCTTCTTCAAACGATCGAACAGGGCCGTCGGGTCCAGGTCTGTCCAATCGCTCAGCATCACGACGTAGTCGCGATCGAAGCTGAAGGGCTCCGGCTCCAATGGGTCGATGACGATCGGGCCATAGAGCCCGGCTTGTTCCTGGAACCCTGAGTGGCTGTGGTACCAGTAGGTGCCGCCCTGATGCAGGGTGAACCGGTAGTGGTAGGTCTCACCACGTCCGATACCGTCAAAGCTCAGGCCCGGCACTCCGTCCATGTTGGCCGGCAAAATGATGCCGTGCCAATGGATGGAGGTGTCCGCGCCATGGATGGAGTTAGCGGGCAATGCATTGGAGACACGCAGGTTGACCGTGGTGCCTTCCCGCCAACGCAGCAACGGCGCCGGAACGGATCCGTTGACCGTGATCGCGGTGCGGGTCTTGCCGGTGAAGTTCATCGGCGTCTCGCCAATGGTCAAGTCAAACTCGGTGCCCGATAGTACGTTGGGTTGTCCCGGGCCCTTGAGCGCCCAACTGGCTTTGGGCCAGAAACCTAATCCTGCGACTGCGCCTCCCAAGGCCAAGCCTTGGACAAATCGCCGCCGCGAAGGCAGCAGCGGTCCACCGTGTGGACCACGAAAATCATCATGCGACATGAAAATGCTCCAAGCGTCGTGTTGCCACCGGCGGGCGGTGGTACAGAGCGGGCGGCTGGCCTAAACAGGCATGCAAGCCACACCAACGGCGCCATTGCGGCGCCTAGGGACGCTTAGCCGATCGGTGGTCGGATCAGATGAGGCAAGGCAGGTGCCGCATGCCCTAGGGGCAGCGGCATGACATCCAGGCCCAAGGCCAGTTGCACCGAAACATGCAGGCGCGCAGGAAGTGCGCTCGCGCAGGCGTGTACGCAGGCGCACCGGCACGCAGAAGACTTGCAACAGTCGGGACCGGCATGGTCGCCATGCCCAGTGCCAGCCTTTTCAATCGATGTGGCATCGGGATGATGCTCAGCACTGTGATGGGCGACGCAGTCTCCGTCGACTTGCACCGCGGCAGCCACTTCGCTGGCCTGCTCTTCCATGACCGGGTTCATACTGACGGTCGCAAACGCCGACCACGCGCCGTTAAGCACGAGCATGGCGATCAGGAACAGTCGCAGTAGAAGTGAGGAGGCTGACACGGGCGACATGGTAAATCACTTTAGACAAGGCGCGTGTGTATCGGTCGTGAACGAAATCTCAAGTAAGCCTGAGATGCCGCGACTTGTCACTCGCACTAGCCGCGGCCACTGCAGCTCCCTCCAGGAGCACCCAAAGGGCGGGTTGAGGCGAAGAGTTGCCCATTGGGCGAGCGCTTGTTCGGTTTACTTCTCGGGTGTGGCCTCGATCAGCTTCACCAACTCGCGCTTCTGCTGCTTGCTTAGCGAGCCCCAGCGCAGGAGCAGCTTGGCCAGCAGATCATCGTCGGTATAGAGGAAGGCGGCGGGGATCCCCAACGCTTGGGCCAACCGCTCAGCAGTCTCCAGCTTGGGCTCGTGCTTGCCACGCTCGTACTGGTTGATTCGGGGGCTGGCCACGTGAGGATCCAGACCGGCCCGGATGCCCAACTCCTTCTGCGACAAACCCGTGTGCAGGCGGGCTTGTTTGAGGCGTCGAGCGAAGGTCGGTGTTGAGTCGACGGACAAAGTCACGCGCGCACCCCATGGAGACCCCATAAGGATGGCGGATGTACCCTGCCTTGCATACTAAGATATTCTTAGCCTTGAGGCAACCGGCGACACCGGTAGCGCCGCCCCCACCAGGAGCCACGCCGCTCCCTCATCCCCGGAAACCGCATGCCCGGAACCTCGTCAATGACGCCATCTGGGGTCGCCAGCATCGAGGAGTTGGGCCTTCGTGGCACCCTTTTCCTGGCCGCGCTGTTGGCCGCGCAGCTACGACGCATACCGGTGGCGCCCACACGCCGCTCCACCTTGTTGGTGCTGGACGCGCTGCGAGACTTGGCCTTGATCCAAGTTCCCTGGCCAGCAGATCGATGGCAGATCCGCCCCGATGCCGAGGTCACGCCCATCGAAGATCTGCAATGGGCTTTCGCCTGGTCTACCCACGAGCGCAGGCACCTGCTCCCTGTGCTGGAAGACCAGCTCGGCGATATGGCACATGATGTGGACCTCGCGGACGCGAAACTGGAGCTGTGGGATGAACTTGCACTCTGGGAGACCGAGCAGTTTCTGGAGCAGCAATTGCTCAAACATCACTTCGACCCAAGCTGGGCACGCGATGTGGGGTTCGTCTTTCAATCCGGGCCGCCGGGCTTGCCGATCGCGCGGTGGCGTTACTGTTGCTGGGCGGCGGTACGCCAAGGTGCCTCGGTGGCGATGCGTCTTGGCGTGCACGACAGTGCCCATGTGCGGGAAGCCATCTTTCAGGAGGTCCAGAAGCGCCTGCGCTACCTGATGACCAGTTCGCCCGAGCAAGGCATGTTCAAGCCCTATCATTTGGCACCGGAGTCCTCAGTAGCCAAACTGTTCGTAGATTGGGTCGTCCCTATGGAATGGGCGTACTGGACAGGTGAGCGCCACCCCCGCCGCTAGCAGACAAACGAGCAGCCTCGTCAGTCGGCTCCACCATCCTGCGTATGGCCGCGCCGAGTTTTCTTCACCGCATTTTGTGCTGGCGTCAGTTGATTCAGTAGGGGCTCTAGCGCTTCAAGACGTGCATTGGCACGCAATGCATCGGCTTCAGCGCTCTCGCGGCGCTCACGCTCCCGCATAAGGGTGTCTTGAACCTGAGCTAGCTCGTTGCGCATGGCATCCAAGGCCTTGGCATCAGTCTTCCAGCGCTCCTGCAGTGCCAAATGGTCCGTCGCAGTCTGGCGCAACGCCGCGACCTCGCTATGTTGGCTTTCGTGGGCCTGTCGCAACTGGGCAAGCTCCCGCTCAATCCGCCCGTGGCGCTCCAGCCATTGGCCGTTGTCGCGGTTCAACACCAGCAGTTCCTGATTCTTCACGCCCAAGGCTTCATTGGCCTGACGTAAGGCTACGTGCAGCTCTTGGACCTGATGTTCGTGGCGGCGCAGCTCTTGCTCGCGCTGCTCTTTGGTTGAAGTGCGATAGTGCTCCAGCGCTTCCCGGGCATGAGCATGCTTGTCCTCCAGAGAACGCGCATGCGCCTCGTGGTCAGCCAGCCGCACCGTCATGCCGGCGATGCGCTCGTTCAACTGGGCGATTTCCGCGATCCTGTCACCTAGATTCTGTTGAAGGAGGGCGTGAGCAGCTTGCTCTTGGTGCAGGCTTGCTTCGGTGCGCTGCAGCCGACTGCTCAAGGCAGCAGCCTCCTCTTGGGCACCGGAAAGCGCCTGTTGCCGACTGTGGAGCTCAGCCTGATGGCGCTCACGCTCCTGGGTGAGGATGGCCTCTGCTTCCTCCTGGAGCCGCGAGGCCAAGCGCGCAACCAAGTCCTGCAAAGCATCACTAACGGCTACCGTCCTCGCCGGACCGCCGCCTTCCTCTCCTTCCAGTTCACGCAAGTAGCGGTGGATCGTGGTCTTGGAGCCCGTGTTGCCCAAAGCCACTCGCACCGCGTCGACTGACGGCTTCTTGCCTTGGGCCAGCAGCGCGTCGCGCGCCTTCTGGACGTCACTCTTATAGAGTCCTGCGCGCGCCATCGTGCCACCCCACTTTATTTCGTAATGTATTACATACCATGTAATTACATACTATTAAAGCAGGTAGACGACCGCTCGTCGGCGAAATAGTTATACGGGATAATATTGAATTATCCCGCGTGACAAGCGCTTCGGCCATTTCCAGCCGTCAAAACAGTACGAAACCGCCCAGGACCGGCGATCGCTGGGTAGTATGGCCCAGAGCGGAAAGGAGGCCAGCCAAGGTTTGGGCAGGTTCCGCCACCGAGCTCGTTGGCCATCAAAGGACTGTGCATGCCGATCGAACGTATCGTCATCGACAACTTCAAGTCGTTTCGCCATCTGGACCTGCCGCTCAACGCCCACATGAATCTGGTGGTGGGCGACAACGAGGTCGGCAAGTCCACCCTGCTGGAGGCCATCCACGCGGTGGTCACCGGGCAACTGCATGGGCGCAATCTCGCCTACGAGCTCACTCCCTACCTGTTTCACCAGCCCACGGTGCAGGAATATTTGGCGACCCTTGCTGCGGGCACGCCGGCCTCGCCGCCACGGATCTCCGTCGAAGCCTACTTGGGCGGAGACGCCGCGCTGGCGTCGTTGCGTGGCACCAATAACTCCCTGCGCCTGGATACCGCCGGCATCCGCCTGCTGGTCGAGCTCAACGACGACTACCGCGAGGAGTTCAACGCCTACCTGCAGCAGCACCAGGGCGCGGTCAGCCTGCCGGTGGAGTACTACACGGTGCGCTGGTACTCCTTCGCCAACAATGGCGTCACCGCCCGCAGTATTCCGTTCGACTCGACCATCATCGACACGCACGGCATCAAGACCTTGTCCGGTGCCGATCGCTATATCGCCGGCATCATCGAGCAAGCACTAACGCCGGCGCAACGCGTCTCGCTGTCGCTGAGCTTCCGCCGCATGCGGCGGAGTTTTTCCGAAGAAGCGGATGTGGCAGCGATCAACGCCTACCTCACCGAACACACGGGGGACATCAGCCACCGGGCGCTGACGGTGGGTGTGGACACGTCGCCGCGCTCAACGTGGGAAACCAGCTTGTCACCGTACCTGGATGAGCTCCCCTTCACCCAGGCCGGCAAGGGCGAACAGAGTGCGGTGAAGATGAAGCTGGCCATGCATGCGGCCGGGGCGGCCCACGTGCTGCTGATCGAGGAGCCAGAGAACCATCTGTCCTTCTCCAGCATGACCCAGTTGATCGACAAAATTGCGGCCCTCTCCACCGCCCAGCAGGTGATCATCGCCACCCACAGCAGCTTCGTGTTGAACAAGCTGGGCGTGGACAACGTGATCCTTTTCAGCGCGCAGGGCCAGATGAAGCTGGACCAGCTGCCATCCGATACCCACGACTATTTCATGAAGCTGCCGGGCCACGACACGCTGCGGCTGATTTTGGCGAAACAGGCGATCCTGGTCGAAGGGCCATCTGATGAGCTGATCGTGCAGCGTGCTTACAGCGACCACCATGGCGTGGCGCCGATGGCCCATGGCGTGGACATCATCTCGGTCAAATCGCTGGCATTCAAACGCTTCTTGCAGATTGCGGATCGGCTGAAAATTCAGGCCAAGATGATCACCGACAACGACGGCGACATCGCCGTTGTGCAGGAACGCTATGCCGACCACCTCACCGCGCTCTACTACGATTCCGACGAAAGCGCCCCATCGTTGGAAGAGCAGCTGATCAAAGCCAATTCGCTGGCTGAGCTCAACACCGTGCTGGGCAAGACCTTCGCCGATGAGGTGGCGCTGCTCAAGTACATGAAAGGCCATAAGACCGATACGGCCCTGGCGATCTTCAACAGCCCTCACTCGATTAGGTTCCCGGACTATGTCCAGCGTGCCATCACCTAACCGGGTCTTGCTCTCGGCGGCCGGCTCTGGCAAGACCACGTTGCTGGTCCGGCAGGCCTTGGAGCGACCTGGGCGCCGCATCGCGATTGTCACCTACACGCTGGAAAACCTTGAAGAGATCCGGCGCTCGTTTGAGGTCCACGCCGGCGCGGTCCCCGCGCATGTCACCTTACACAGCTGGTATGGATTTCTGCTACGCCAGTGCATCCGCCCGTACCAGGCGGCGCTGTGCCCTGAGCCTCGCATCGAGACCATCCTGTTCGTAGAAGGTGTCACCAACAACCGGGCCCCACGCACACAGGTAGCGCGCCACTACCTAGCAGGCAACCGGATGTATTCGGACCGGGCGGCCGACTTTGCTGTGCGCTGCGATGAGCTGACCCAAGGTCAGGTCATGGCGCGCCTGGCGGCCATGTACGACGAGCTCTACATCGACGAAGTTCAGGACCTGGCCGGCTTTGATCTGGATCTGGTCGAGCGGCTGTTGAAGAGCGATATCGCCATCACGTTGGTGGGTGATACGCGCCAGGCGACGTATGCCACCAACTATGCGCAAAGGCACAGCCAGTATCGTGGGCCCAATCTGGCAGCGCTGTTTCAGATCTGGGAGTCGGACGGCTTATGCCAGCTGGATCACCGCCTCATCAGTCTGCGCTGCGTTCAGGCCCTGTGCGATATGGCTGACACGCTTTATCCGCAGATGCCGCCGACCCAATCAGGCAATGGCGAGGTCACCGGGCACGATGGCATCTACCTCGTCGCTCCAGGGGATGTTGCGGCGTACGTGCAGGAGTTTGCCCCCACCGTGCTTCGGCATGATCGGCGGCAAGCCTGCGACGGACTACCAGCGGTGAACTTTGGGCAGTGCAAGGGCCGCACCTACAGTCGGGTCCTTATCTTTCCGAACGGGCCGTTGACGCAGTACCTGCGCACGGCCGATCTGGCGCGCATCACCGCGCCACCGAAGTACTACGTGGCCTTCACCCGGGCACGGCAAAGCGTGGCCTTTGTGTATGCCGGCGCGTGCGCCTTGCCGGGTCATCAGCTGTACATCCCTGCCAGCGCAAGCACATAGAGAAGCGTTGGATATTGTGGCATTCGCGGTTCCCGGAGCCTAAGCAATACGCGGCTTGAAAGGTGCCGACACCCGCAATGATTGCATCCTATAAGGATCGTTGTAGAATTGACGAATGAACGATGACTCTGCCGTCTCAGCGCTCTCTGCTCTTGCGCACTCCGACCGCCTGGCCGCATTCAGGATGCTGGTGCGCGCTGGTCCCAACGGCATGCCCTCAGGTGAAATTGCCGAAGCGCTCGCGATTCCGCCACCGCGCATGAGCTTCCACCTTGCGACCTTGGAGCGGGCGAGCCTACTGCGCTCTTGGCGCAACGGGCGGCGTGTCCTGTACGCCGCCAGCTACGAGGACATGCGCCAGCTTCTTGAATTCCTCACCGAGGACTGCTGCTCCGGGAATCCGGACATCTGCGGCGCCCTCAATAACCTCGCCACTCCTTGTCCCGCGGAGACCTGCGCATGAGCTTCCCTCAGCCGTTTAACGTCCTGTTCCTATGCACTGGCAATTCAGCCCGCTCGATCCTGGCCGAGAGCGTCCTTCGCAAGATCGGCGATGGCCGTTTCAATGCGTTCTCCGCCGGCAGCCACCCCAAGGGTGAGGTCCACCCGCTGGCAATCGAGACGCTGCGTCAGGCCGACTACCCAGTCGAGGGGCTGCGCTCCAAGGCGTGGGACGAGTTCGCCGTGCCAGGCGCCCCGACCATGGATTTCGTTTTTACCGTCTGTGACCAGGCAGCCGGCGAGGCCTGCCCACTGTGGCCAGGACAACCGATCACTGCGCATTGGGGCATCGAAGACCCGAGCCGAGAAGCGCGCGGGGACATGTGGCAGCGCGCCGCCTTTCGGCAGGCGCTGGTGTACATGGAGAACCGCGTCAAGGCGTTCGTCGCACTTCCGATCCACACGCTGTCGCGGGCGACCTTGACGGCGCAGGTAGGCGACATCGGGCAGTTCGAGGGCGCCACGTCGCCCCGACCCGACGTGGCTTGAGGGATCATCATGACGCTGACGATCTACCATAACCCGGCCTGCGGCACGTCTCGGAATACCCTGGAAATGATGCGCCAGTCAGGTGAAGACCCGGTGGTCATCGAGTACCTGCAGGCGCCGCCCACGCGCGAGAAGCTGGTCGAGCTGCTCGCCGCGATGGGCATGTCCCCTCGTGAGCTCCTGCGCCAGAAGGGAACACCGTACGCGGAGCTGGGCTTGGATAATCTCGCGCTCACCAACGAGCAACTGGTGGACGCGATGATGGCGCATCCGATCCTGATCAACCGTCCCATCGTCGTTTCCGGCCGGGGCGCGGCCCTGTGCCGACCGTCCGAAAAGGTGCTCGCGCTGCTGGACAAGCCGGTGTCCTCCTTCACCAAGGAAGACGGCGAAATCGTGACCGCAGCCGGGGCGTCGACGTGATTGATCGCATTGCCGTAGATCTGCCGAGCATCGACGTAGCACAACTTGCACCGATCGACGTTGACGCACTAGCTGGGCCCGGCGACCCAAGGCACCCACCGCGGATCCTCATCCTCTATGGCTCGCTGCGGGAACGCTCTTATTCCCGACTGCTGGCAGAAGAAGCCGGCCGACTCTTGCGCTGGTACGGCTGCGACGTGCGGATCTTCGATCCGCACGACTTACCACTGCCTGACGGAGCCACCCCGGATCATCCGAAGGTGAGTGAGCTGCGCCAACTCGCGTACTGGTCCGAAGGCATGGTCTGGGTCAGCCCCGAACGCCACGGCGCCATGACCGGGATCATGAAGGCGCAAATCGACTGGATTCCTCTGGCCGACGGAGCCAAGCGCCCGACACAAGGCAAAACCTTGGCGGTGATGCAGGTGTCTGGCGGCTCGCAGAGCTTCAACGCAGTAAACCAACTGCGCGTACTCGGCCGTTGGATGCGCATGGTCACCATCCCGAACCAGTCCTCGGTGGCCAAGGCCTTCCAGGAATTTGATGAGGCTGGGCGCATGAAGCCGTCTGCGTACTATCAGCGCGTTACTGACGTATGCGAGGAGTTGGTGAAGTTCACCTGGCTGGTGCGTGGTCGCTCAGCGTACCTGACCGATCGCTATTCCGAACGTGTTGAGAGCGCCGAAGAACTGTCCAAGCGCGTGAATCAGCGCTCCATCTAACCCTTGTCGGAGCGCTTCATGCTTGCCCTCGCGATTTTCATCGTCACCCTTGTATTCGTCATCTGGCAGCCGCGCGGATTCGGTATCGGTTGGTCGGCACTCGCCGGCGCCGCAGTAGCGTTGGCCACCGGCGTCGTCGGTTGGGATGACGTCGCCACGGTGTGGGGGATAGTCTGGGATGCGACGTTCACCTTCGTCGCACTCATCATCATCTCGCTCATCCTAGACGCGGCCGGCTTCTTCGAATGGGCTGCCCTACATGTGGCCCGCTGGGGCGGCGGCAATGGTCGGAAGCTCTTTCCGCTGATCGTCTTGCTGGGCGCTGCGATCGCGGCAGTGTTCGCCAACGATGGCGCGGCTCTCCTGTTGACGCCGATTGTCCTGGCCATTCTGTTGCGCTTGAACTTCCCGCCTGCGAGTGCGCTGGCGTTCACTGTGGCCTGCGGTTTCATCGCTGATACGGCCAGCCTGCCGCTGGTTGTCTCGAACTTGGTCAACATCGTCACCGCGAACTTCTTTGACGTCTCGTTCGGGCGCTACGCAGCGGTCATGGTGCCGGTGAATTTGGTGTCGGTCGGCGCCACGCTGATCGTCCTGTGGCTCTGGTTCCGCCGCGACATTCCTCGCACCTACCCGGTCGACGATCTTGAAGCGCCGCATCAAGCGATCCGCGACAAGGCTGTCTTCCGCGCCGCTTTGCCCCTGCTCGCATTACTGCTCGTTGCCTACTTCGTAACCGGGCCGCTGGGCGTCCCGATCGCCTTGGTGACGGGTGTGGCTGCGCTGGTGCTGATGACAATTGCAGGTCGCTGGGCGACAGGCGGCCGAGGCGCAACCATGGCCCTGACCAAGATTCTGCGCGGTGCGCCCTGGCAGATCGTGCTGTTCTCGGTCGGCATGTATCTGGTGGTTTATGGGCTTGGCAACGCCTGGCTGGCAAAGGCGGCAAGTGCGGTGCTTGAGTGGCTGGCGGCGCAGGGAACCTTTGTGGCCACGATCGGTACTGGCTTCGCAGTGGCGGGCCTCGCTTCGGTCATGAACAACATGCCGGCGACGCTGGTGGGCGCGCTGGCCATCGATGGGGCCAATCTTCCGGCCGCCACCCGCGAATTGATGATCTATGCCAACGTCGTGGGCAACGACCTTGGCCCCAAGCTCACTCCGATCGGGTCGCTCGCGACCCTGCTGTGGCTGCACGTCCTCGCCGGCAAGGGCCAACGGATCACGTGGGGACAGTACATGAAGGTAGGGCTAATCCTCACGCCCCCGGTCCTGTTGGCCACGCTCGTCGCCCTCTGGATTTGGCTGCCGCTCGCTCAATGACCCTGTCGGCGCACAGGGCCGCAGGCGATCACATCTTCTTCAAGGGTGCCGCGGTGGGGGGCGGCGGCACCGGACCCGGATCGTTGAAGCACAGCATGACCTGATCGATGCCGAATTGGTCGGCCAGCACGCGGGCGGTCACCGCGTGCACCAAGTCCAAGTCGACTGAGGGGGCCGCGACGGTGATGGTGGCCGCGATCGCACGGCCATCTTCTTTGCCGGGGACCAGGCGTAGGTCGTCTACCGCCTTCACACCCGGGTCGGTAAACATCGCCGCACGGACCTGTTCCAGGTTGATCTCGTTCACGATTTCGAGGACTCCAAGGCAGTGCGATCGCCGCGGGGAGCTCGGTCGCGATGCAGCCAACGATAGAGCACCGGCAGCACCAACAAGGTCAATGCGGTGGATGACACAATCCCCCCGATGACGACAGTGGCCAGCGGGCGCTGCACCTCCGAGCCGGCGCCGACATTCAAGGCCATGGGCAGGAAGCCCAGCGAGGCCACCAGGGCGGTCATCAACACCGGGCGCAGGCGGCCAAGGGCGCCGTCCCGGACAGCGTCGTCCAGCGGATCGCCCTGTTCGCGCAGGCGGCGGATGAAGGCGATCATGACCAGCCCGTTGAGCACAGCCACGCCCGACAGCGCGATGAAGCCGACGCCGGCGGAGATCGACAGCGGAATCCCGCGTAGGGCCAGCGCCAGCACACCGCCGGTCAGCGCCAGCGGAACGCCACTGAACACGATGGCCGCATCCTTGGCCGAGCCGAAGGCCATGAATAGCAGGGCGAAGATCAACGCCAGTGTCACTGGAACGACCACGCCGAGGCGTTGGGTGGCCGAGATCAGCTGCTCGAAGGTGCCACCGTAGTCGATCCAGTAGCCCTCCGGGAGCTTCACATCCTGGCCGATGCGCGTGCGCAACTCGCCGACGAACCCGCCCAGATCGCGCTCGCGCACGTTGGCGGTGATCACCACGCGTCGCTTGCCGTTCTCGCGATTGATCTGATTGGGCCCGCGCTCCACCTGGATCTTCGCCACTTCCCGCAGCGGCACCGTGCGAGGCCCACCATTGGCGCCGGTGGCCAGGCGGCTTGACTCATCGATACCGGTGTTTGCCGGCAGCGGAATGGGCAGATCTGCCAGCACGGCGGGGTCTTGGCGCTGCGATTCGGGCAGGCGCACGACCAAGTCGAAGCGGCGGTCGCCCTCGATCAGCTGGCCGGCGACACTGCCCCCAATGGCGGTGGCCACCGTTTCCTGCACGTCGCCCGGGTTCAGGCCATACCGTGCCAATGCCGCCGGATCTGGCGTGATGGTCAACAGCGGCAGGCCCGAGACCTGCTCGGCCTTGACGTCTTCGGCGCCGGGGACGCTGCGCATGACCCGCTCGACCCGGCTGGCCAGGCGCGTCAGTTGGTCCAGGTTGTCGCCGTAGACCTTGACTGCCACGTCCGAACGGACGCCGGAGATCAACTCGTTGGTGCGCATCTGGATGGGCTGGGTGAACTCGTAGTTGCTGCCCGGAATTTCCTTAGCCGCCGTCTCCAGCTCTTCCACCAGCTCGGCCTTGGGCTTGCGCGGATCGGGCCACTGGTCGCGGGGTTTGAGCATCAGGAAGGTGTCGGCCATCGACGGCGGCATAGGATCGGTGGCCACCTCGGCGGTGCCGATCTTGGAGAAGATGTTGGCCACCTCCGGGAACTGGGCCAGGCGCTTCTCCAGCGTTTCCTGCATGGCCACCGACTGCTCCAGACTGGTGCCGGGAATGCGCATTGGCTGCAAAGTGATGTCGCCTTCATCCAGGCTCGGTACGAACTCCGAGCCCAGGCGGGTAGCCAGCACGCCACACCCCACCACCAGCACGGCCGCGCCTGTCAGCACCACGACCCGCCGACGCAGCGCCCAATCCAACAGCGGCGTGTAGCGAGCGCGTGACCAGCGCATCAGGCGGTTGTCGTGCTCGGCCACGCGGCCGCGCAGGAAGGTGGCGATCGCCGCCGGCACGAAGGTCAGCGACAACACCATGGCGCCGGTCAGGGCGAGCACCACCGTGATCGCCATCGGGTGGAACATTTTTCCTTCCACCCCGGACAGCGCGAAGATCGGCAGGTAGACCGCCGCGATGATGCCCAGGCCAAACAGGCTGGGACGGATCACCTCGGCGGTGGCCGAGGCGGTCAGGTCATAGCGCTCTTCATCGTTGAGCTGGCGGCCCAGCGCGTGCTGCGCCTCCCCAAACCGGCGCAGACAGTTCTCGATGATGATCACCGCCCCGTCCACGATCAGGCCGAAGTCCAGCGCACCCAGACTCATCAGGTTGCCCGATACGCCGCCACGCACCATGCCGATGATGGTGAACAGCATCGCCAGCGGAATCACCGCCGCAGTGATCAACGAGGCGCGCACATTGCCCAGCAGCAGGAACAGCACCACCACCACCAGCAGCGCGCCCTCGATCAGGTTCTTGGATACCGTGCCGATGGTGCGGTCCACCAACGCGGTGCGGTCATAGACGGCCTTGGCATGCACGCCCGGGGGCAAGCTGGCGTTGGCGGCGACCAGCTTGGCCGCAGCCGCTTGGGAGACCTCTCGACTGTTGGCGCCGAACAGCATGAAGGCGGTGCCAACCACGACCTCATGGCCGTTCTGGGTGGCCGCGCCGGTGCGCAGCTCCTTGCCTTCGCCTACGCCGGCGACATCGCGGACCCGGATGGGCACGCCATCGCGCCGGTCCAGCACGATGTTGCCGATCGCCTCCAGATTGGCCAGCTGGCCGGGCACACGCACCAGGAATTGCTGCCCATTGCGCTCGATGTAGCCGGCGCCAATGTTCTGGTTGTTGCGCATGACCGCTGCGACCACGTCGTTCAACGTGAAGCCCAGCGCCACCAGCTGGGCCGGATCTGGAGTGATGTGGATCTGCCGCTCGAAGCCGCCGATGGTGTTGACCTCGGTGACGCCGGGCGTGGTGCGCAGCTGCGGGCGGATCACCCAGTCCTGCAGGGTGCGCAGGTCCGTGGCCGTGTAGGGTGTGCCGTCGGGCTTGCGAGCGTCGGGCTCGGCCTCCACGGTGTACATGAAGATCTCGCCCAGCCCGGTGGAGATGGGGCCCATCTCCGGATCCAATCCTTCGGGCAGCTGGGAGGCGATCTGCTGCAGCCGTTCGGCGACCTGCTGGCGAGCAAAGTACAGGTCGGTGCCATCCTTGAAGACGACGGTGACCTGCGAAAGCCCGTAGCGCGATAAGGAGCGGCTGTAATCCAGCTTGGGCAGGCCGGCCATGGCCGTTTCGATAGCAAAGGTGACCCGTTGCTCGGCCTCCAGCGGCGAGTAGCCCGGGGCCTGGGTGTTGATCTGGACCTGGACGTTGGTGATGTCCGGTGTGGCGTCGATGGATAGGTGACGGTAGCTCCACACGCCCAACGCAACCAGCGCAGCGGTGAGCACCAGCGTCAGCCAGCGATGGCGGATGGACAGCCCAATGAGGCGTTCGAGCATGGCGGGCCTCAATGGTCTTCTTCGACGGTGGATTTTTCGATGTCGGCCTTGATCAGGAAGCTCTGGGCCACCACCACCTGTTCACCGGCCTTGAGCCCTTCCAGCACTTCGGCGCGCTCAGCGTCGCGGCGACCGAGCTTGACCGGCCGGGTGTGGTAGGTCTCTCCCTGCTGCACGTAGACCACGTCCTGGTCTTCTGCGGTCTGCAGCGCGGTGATTGGCACCACCAGCGCCGCCGATTGGCGATCCACGGTGACCCGCGCCTTGACCGCCGAACCCGGACGCCACAGGCCATCGGTGTTGGCCACGGTGGCGCGCGCAATGGTGCTTTGGCTGGCGGTGGCGGTGCCGGGCAGGACGCGCTCCAAGGTGGTCTGCGCCGTGACGCCATCGCTCAAGCGGGTGACCGTCACCGGCACGCCGGCACCGATGTGCTGGACGTCGGCCCCAAAGATGTGCAGGTCCACCCACAGGGTGGACAGGTCGGCGACCTCGAACAGTGGCGCGCCCTCAGCCGCCGCCATGCCCACAGCGGCCGTACGCGCCATCACCACGCCACTGATCGGCGCGGTGACGGTATAGGTGGTCAGGCTCAGGTTGCTCTCTACTGTAGCCAGTGCCTGGCCGGCACGCACCTGATCACCCACGCCCGCTCGCACAGAGCGGACCGGTCCGGGGAAGCGTGCCGTGACCTGTGCGATGCGCCCATCGATCGGGGTGAGCAGACCTTGCACCTCATGCTCGTCAGCGATCTCACCAGGCCCAGCCGGCGCGACCTGGATTCCTGCCGCCTGCGCAGCCTTGGCGGCAATCTTGGTTTCCAGCGGCGCTTCCTCGTGCTCGCCGTGCTCCTCGCCCTCAGCGGCGGGGCCGCCCTCGGATGCTTCGTTGGGGGCGGACGCATTGCAGGCGGTCAGCAACAGGGCCATGCCCAGTGCGGTCCAGGAAAAACGGCTCATGGGCTATCTCCAAATGAAGCGGCCGCCGGCGGCGTTACAAGCGCCTGGCCGGTCAGTCGTTGAATTTCGATCAGGGCGCGTTGCGCATCCAAGGCCACGTCCAGCTGCTGCTGGGCCATGGCCGTACGTTCGGACTGCAACTGGGCCCATTCCAGGTAACTGATCGCCCCAGCGCGGTAGGCACGCTCAGCGGCCCGCTCGGCTCGGGCCAGCTTCGGCAACACGTCGCTGTGCAGGCGCGCCACCTCGGCTTGTGCGACGGTGTAGCGGCCATGGGCCTCGACCAGCGTGGAATACAGCGACAAGCCCTTGGCCTCGCGCTCGATCGTCAGGACCTCCAGTTCGGCTTCGCCGGCGCGGATCTCTGGCTGTGCGCGGCTGCGGCTGCCCAGCGGCATGGACACGCTAGCGACCAGTGCAGTGTCGTCGGTCTCCTGCAGGCGGCGCACGCCGAGCTGCCAGGACAGGTCCGGTGAGGCCGCCGAACGCGCCAGCTGCAGTCGTGCCTGCGCGATCCGTCGGGCGTCGGCAAACTGCGCCAGTTCCGGAGTCCGCTCCAGCTCATCGGCCAGCGTCTGCATGGAGGCGATCGCCGGCAGGGCCATCGGATCGGCCGGAGCCACCTCGAAGGTGGGAGTACGTTCGCCCCACAGCGCGGCCAGATGCTGACGGGCGGCCAATCGCTGTTGCTCGGCCCGATCACGCGTCAGCTCGGCCCGCGCCAGCGCTGCCTGCGCGGTGAGCAGCACCGATTCGGGTGAAGCGCCGGCCTGCAGGCGTTGCCGGGCAGCGGCCACGGTTCGCTGGCGCTGGCCAACATCCATGTCCGCCAGGCTGTGTTGCCGGTTGGCACCGACAACGGCCAAATAGCGCTGCGCCGTCTCGGCGAGCAGGTCCAGCCGCCCGGTCTCGCGCTGCACGGCCAGTGCATCAATCCGGCTTTGGGCCAAGGTGCGCCGGGCGTCGAGCTTGCCGCCGCGCTCCAGGACCGAGCTCAGGCTCAAGGTCAACTCGGCGCTGTCCAGACCGCGGGCCGCGCCAGTGCCCAACGCATTTTCGACCTCGGCACCGAGCGTCCACGGTGGGCGCTGCACCGCCTGGTCGCGCTCGGCAGCGAGCACGATGGCGCGCGCATCGACCAAGCGCAGCTCGGGGTGGGTTTGGGCCACGCGCGCGAACGCGTCGTCCAAGGTCATCAGCTCGGCCGCTGCCGCCGACGTTGTCGCCGCAGTCAGCAGCAGCCATGCGGCCAAGGCCGCCAATCGTACATCCATGGAAGTACTCCGAAGGGTTTCGACATCAACAAACGATCACCACCGCGCACAGCAGCAGGTCGCTGAGCCGGCGCTGCCGGCGGAGATCACCCTGCGATCGGAGGCCGGAACGGCGCGACCAGGTGCTCGTGCGGATACGGGCGCGTGTTGGCTTGCATCACCGGCAAATGCCGGCCGATGTCCGCAACGGTCAGCAGGATCTCAGGGGGCTGTGCGGCCTGGCTGCAGCACAGCGCCAGCTGGTGAAGGCGGTGCAAGGCGGCGCCGATGCCACGCTCAGGTGCCGGTGCGGCCACTGCCGGCCCATGGGCGGCAATGATCGGATGGATGTGAACGTGCAGTTCGCTCGCCAGACCCAAGACCGGCTGGACCAGCAAACCCACCGCCAGCTGCGCCAGCAGCAGCCAGCGTAGGCCCGTCCGCAGCCGGCCAAGGGCGATCATGCAGCCGTCTTGCGCGCGTCGGCACGTGCCCGGCGGGCATCACCCAAGATCTCGAAGGCTTCCTTGATCACATACAGGCCGATCAGGGCGCCGATCACGAAATCTGGGTACGGGCTGGCCAGCCACCACACCAGGAGGCCCGCCAGGATCACGCCAACGTTGGCGACCACATCAGCCCGGGTGAACAGCCAGGTCGCCCGCAGATGCACCTCGCCGGACTTCATCGGCGCCAACATGCGCAGTGCCGTCACGTTGACCACCAGCGACAGCAGGGCGGTGCCAATCATCCAGCCGCTGACCGGCTCGGCACCGAACATTACGCGGCGGCCGACCTCGACCAACACGCCCACACCCAGCACCAGCAATACACTGCCGCTGACCCAGGCTGCGTTCGCCTTGAAGCGGGCCGTGCGCCCGATGGCGACCAAGCCAATGGCGTAGGCGGTGGCGTCAGACAGCATGTCCAGCGCGTCGGCCAATAGGCCTGTGGAATGGGCAACCCAGCCGGCGATGCCGCCGATCACGGCCATCGCCGCATTCAGGGCAAGGGCGATCCAGAGCACGCGCCGCTCCTGCGCGTTCTTGGCCTCGTGGTGGCAGCCACAATCACTCATCGGAACATCTCCAGTCGCAGGGAAGCCAGGCCCAGGCGGACCGCTGGCATGGCACAGCCGGTGAGGGTAAAGTCCGTAGCTACTACGGAGTCAAGCGTACTACGAATGAAAATCAGTGAGGCTGCCGACGCCAGTGGGTGCCATTTGGAGACCATCCGCTATTACGAGCGGATCGGCCTGCTGCCGCGCCCGGGGCGCTCGGGCAATGGCTACCGGGTCTATGGCCCGGCCGACATCGAGCGACTGCGCTTCATTGCGCGCGGCCGGGACCTGGGCTTCAGCCTGGAGGAGGTCCGCAGCCTGCTGCAGTTGGCGGGCGATGAAGAGCTTTCGTGCGGGGACGTGGATCGGCTGGCCCGCAGCCATCTGACCGACGTGCGGGCGCGCATGGCCGACCTGCAGCGCATGGCCAGCGAGCTGGAACGGGTGATTGCCAGTTGCCACGGCGGGCAGCGGGCTGTATGCACCATCCTGTCAACGCTGCGGCAGCCGGCCTCGGTGGAGGCCACGCGCCAGTGACCGAACTGGACCGCTACCTCGATGCGGCCACGCGCCAGAACACGGTGCGCAGCTATGCGTCGGCGCTGCGGCACTTTGAAGTCGAGTGGCAAGGCCACCTCCCAGCGACACCGGACAGCGTGGCCCGGTACCTGGCCGCGTATGCGCAGACCCTGGCCACCAGCACCCTTCGCCACAGGCTGGCCGCCATTGCCTCCTGGCACCGCGACCACGGCTTTGTCGACCCGACCCGGTCGCCGCTGGTGCGCAAGGTACTCAAAGGCATCAAGACCCTGCACCCGGGCCAGGTCAAGCAAGCCGCGCCGCTCCAGATTCGGCGGCTGGTCGAGCTCGATGACTGGTTAGCCGCAGCGATCGCGGCGGCACGCGCGCGGGGCGACGGAGCGGCAGCGCTGCGCCACCAACGGGACCGAGCGCTGGTGCTGCTCGGATTCTGGCGTGGCTTTCGTGGCGATGAACTGCTGCGCCTGGACGTGGCCCATCTCACGCTGGTGCCGGGACAGGGGATGACCTGTTTCTTGCCGCGCAGCAAGGGCGATCGCCAGGCCGCCGGCGTTACCTACAAGGTGCCGGCGTTGTCGCGATTGTGCCCGGTGGAGGCGACCCAGGTGTGGCTGCAGGCGGCCGACCTGCAAGAAGGGCCGGTATTTCGGGCGGTCAGCCAATGGGGCCAGGTGAGCGCCGAAGGCCTGCATCCCAACAGCTTGGTGCGCCTGCTGCGCGAGTTGCTGACCAGTGCCGGCTTTGCCGATGCGGGGCTCCACAGCAGTCATTCCCTGCGCCGCGGCTTTGCCAGCTGGGCCAACGAGCAGGGCTGGGACATGAAGGCGCTGATGGAGTACGTGGGCTGGCGCGATGTGCAGTCGGCCATGCGCTACCTGGACGGGCATGACCCGTTCGCACGGGACCGCATTGAAGCAAGCCTGCCAAGTCCAACCGTGCCGGTACCGGCGATGGCGCTGCCGGCGCCCGAGGGCAAATCTGCACTGCAGCTGCGCCTGCGCATGGTACTGACCCCATTTGCCCGCGCGGGTCGCGGCGCGGCTAAGGCCCGGGGCCGGATCGAAGAGATCTGCTTGGCCCCGTTCCAAGCGGTGCGGCTGAACACCGCCAGCAGCGAGTACCGGTTGACGGTTCCCACCGATCCCGATCGGGATCTGGATGAAATCCTGGCCACGTTGCTCGATGACATGCACCGCATGGCCGATACGCACCAGTGTTTCCTGGAAGCGTCTCTCAATACAGACGACGGCCGGCACTGGGATTGATCCCCTCATAACCTCCGGATCCAATGGCTACCCTTCACGAGACCGCCTACCCGCGACTGAAGCCTGATCCCACCGCCAAGGAACTGGAGGAGATCTATACCCCCACCGCCGCTGAGATTGCATTCGCCAAGCAGCTGACCACCCAGCCGGGACCGCAGCTGGCGGTACTGATTCATCTCAAGCTCTTCCAGCGCCTCGGTTACTTCACGGTGTTGGCCGACGTACCCGAGCGGATCCGGAAGCACATCGCCAAGGCCGCCCGACTCGGGCGCGTATTGGACACCGACCAGCTCGAACGTTACGACGCTTCCGGTAGCCAGCGCCGGCATATCCCGCAGCTTCGGCAGTTCATCGGTGTACGTCCCCTGGATAAATCAGGCTTGGCCTGGCTGGACACGGTGGCCACCGGAGCAGCCCAGACCAAGCACACCATCCCGGACATCGTGAACGTCCTGCTCGAAGAGCTGGTGCACCATCGCTACGAACTGCCCGGTTTCCGCACCCTGGAACTGGCCGCCATCGGCGCGCGTGAGCGGGTCAATCTGGGCTACTACCGTAGCATCAGCCACGCGCTGACGCCTACCACGCGCACGCTCATTGACGACTTGCTGCGCGCACCGGAAAACTCCAGGTTCACCGGCTGGCAATCGCTCAAGCGCGAGCCTGGTCGGCCCACCAACAAGGAAGTCCGGTTCTATCTGCAGCACATCCGCATGCTGCAGCAGTTGGCTGAGCAGCTGCCCCCGATCGATGTGCCGGTCCCTAAGCTTAAGCAATTCCGTGCAATGGCCCGGGCCTATGACGCCAGCGAGCTGGCCGAATTGGCTCCGGACAAGCGCTATGCGCTGGCCACCATCTTCATTCGCGCCCAGCATGCCAAGACGCTGGATGACGCAGCCGAGCTATTCATCAAGCAGGTGCGCGGGCTGGAAAACACGGCCCAGCAAAAACTGCTGGCCTACCAGCTCGAACATGCCAAGCGGGCCGACTTCCTGATCGGCCAGCTCAAGGAAATCCTGCAGGCCTATCAGCTCGACGGCAGCGATAGTCAGCGCGTGGATGCCATCGACAACAGTCTAGAAGCGGAAGTGTCGACCTTGCTGGCCGAATGCGAAGAACATATGGCATACGCAGGGAAGAACTATCTGCCTTTCATGCTGCAACCCTACGGCACGGTCAGGCCGCTGCTGTTCAATGGGCTGGAGCTGATGAATCTGCGGTCAACCAGCCACGATGCCGGCATGGAGCCGTTGATCGCAGCGGTGCTGTCGCTGCGCAACCAACGCCGTGAGCTGATCGAGGTCGCATCCCTCGGCCTGGACCCGGAAAAGGACTTCGATTGGATGTCCAAGCTCTGGCGTCAGCATGTGTTTGGCAAGCGTGCCAGCGCTGCCGGCGCCGGCTGGATGCACCGTAAGTACTTCGAGCTGGCCGTGGTGGTGCAGGTCAAAGACGAGCTGAAGTCCGGAGATCTCTTCATTCCCAGCAGCGAACGCTTTGATGACTACCGCGAGCAGCTGGTCGATGAAGCCACCTTGGCCCAGGAACTGGAAGCCTATGGTCAGGTGTCAGGTCTACCCACCGACGCCGCGTCGTTCGTGGCTGGGTTGCGCGCACAACTGACCGACTTGGCCGACGAAGTTGACGAGCGCTTCCCCGAGAATGTGCATGCGGACATCTTGGAAGGGCGCCTGGTACTGCGGAAGGGGCAACGCGCTGAGGTCTCAAGTGCCATTGCCACGGTGGATCGCCTCATCGCCGAACGGCTCCCGGAGTCCAGCATCGTCGATGTCCTGATCGACGCCAGCCAATGGCTGGATCTGCACCGTTTTTTCCGCCCGATCGCCGGTACCGAGAGCCAAGTCGAAGATCTGCCCCGACGTGTGATCACCACGCTATTTTGCTATGGCTGCAACCTGGGGCCGACGCAGACGGCGCGGTCGATCAAGGGCTTCAGCCGGCGCCAGGTTGCTTGGCTGAACCTGAAATACGTGACCGAGGATGTGCTTGAGAAGGCCATCGTAGAGGTCATCAATACCTACAATAAATTCGACCTCCCGGGCTATTGGGGCAGCGGGAAAAGCGCCTCAGCAGATGGCACCAAATGGAGCGTCTACGAGGACAACCTGCTGTCGGAGTACCACATCCGCTACGGCGGCTACGGCGGCATCGGCTACTACCATGTGTCCGACAAATACGTGGCGCTGTTCAGCCATTTCATTCCCTGTGGTGTGCACGAGGGCATCTACATCCTCGACGGCCTGCTGGCCAACACTTCCGACATCCAGCCTGAGATCGTCCATGGCGACACGCAGGCCCAAAGCTACCCAGTCTTCGGTTTGGCCCACATGCTGGGCATCCAGCTGATGCCCAGGATACGAAACATCAAGGATCTGACATTCTTCCGGCCCGAACCTGGCAGGACCTATAAGAATATCCAGGCACTGTTCGGAGACAGCATCGACTGGCAACTGATCGCGACGCATCTCCACGACATGCTGCGGGTAGTGATCTCGATCCGATTGGGGAAGATCACCGCGTCCTCGATCCTGCGCCGGCTGGGCACCTACAGCCGGAAGAACAAGCTGTACTTCGCCTTCCGGGAACTTGGCAAGGCCGTCCGAACGCTGTTCTTGCTGCGCTACATCGATGACAACGAGATTCGCAAAACGATCCATGCTGCGACCAACAAGAGCGAGGAATACAACGGCTTCGTGAAGTGGGTCTTCTTTGGCAGCCAAGGGATCATTGCTGAGAACGTCCAACACGAGCAGCGCAAGATCATCAAGTACAGCCAGCTGGTGGCCAACATGATCATCCTCCACAACGTGGAACGCATGAGCCGGACCTTGGCCGTAATGCAGAAGGAGGGGATTGAACTGACGCCCGAGATTCTGGCCGGCCTGTCGCCTTACCGGACCAGCCACATCAATCGCTTCGGCGACTATCACTTGGATCTTGAAAGGGAAGTGGCGCCGCTGAGCTATACAGCGAAAGTCCTTGAACAGGCCCCATAGACGGGGATATCCGCCATCGGGACAAGACAATTATCATTTCGTTTCAATCGCTTAGGTGGCATTTGGCCCTGTACGTAACGATTCCCTGCCGACCCTCATACCGGCCTGGTCCATCGTGCCGCACCGGCTTCCGCAGGCGTCGCAAATCCCAGGTGGGCCGAAGTGCCACGGTGCGAGTGTTGGTCGTTTGCGTTGGCCCATTCACCACACTGTGCACATCGCAGTCGCAGCCGATGCGAATGCCCTGCCCGACCTGCTACCGGCCCAGAAGGGGGCATTACCGCGCGTAGGTACCTTGTGGTGCTGTGCACCGATGCCACGTGCCGCGTCATTGCCGGTAGGTTCAATTCCTCGCCCGCTACGCGCGCCACTTGCAGAAGCTGCCGCGACCCTGCGCACAATGCCCCTTCCGGGCGCCATGCCTATGATGACGAGATGCCAATGAGCCACATCCTGCTGCGAATCGTTGAGGGCGCCAGTGTCGCGCTCTATCGACATGCTGAAGACGGCCGGGCCGAGCTGCTGCCGACGCGCCGCGACTTGTTCAATTATCCAGGTGGAATTGGGTGGGGTTACGGAGGTAGCGGAGCTAAAAACCTAAGCTACGCAATCGCGGGCAAACTGTTCGAGATGGACAATCTCAGCGATACCGAACTGCGTAGACGCGGCGATGAAATTTTGAACCATGTAATCAGCAAGTCAACTTTGGACAATGATGCCGAGCATGATTTGCAAGTGGACCCCATCAAGCAATTGTTCCCCTGACCGATGGCTGGCACCTCGACTCCCGCCCTTGCCCTTCCCCTTCGTAGCGCTGATCTGGTGGCCGGCAACTCCAGGTCAACGTGGGGAGCTAGCCGGCCCTCCACTAGCGTTGTTGGGAGGAGGGGAGTCCACAAAAAAGCCCCTGCTAGCTGTGCTAGAAGGGGCTTTGGGTGAGTGACAACTGAGATGCAAATGTGCTGCAGCCGAGCATGGCTGTTACGCCACTAGTCTACTGCGACATTCGATAATGGATATCTGATCGACGATCGAATCAGCCATGGAACGTAGAGAACGCGCGGTGTCGTGGTTGTCCCAGCCATACTCGAGAGCACTTTCTGCCCTGAGTGCAACTACGCGCTCCTTCAACGAGTTAACGTCACCGATAATCTGCGGGTCATGGATCCACGAGCTCCTGCCAGAGATGGTGTCGACCACGTTCCCGAAGGTGTCAAGTAGCTTGATTGATTTGATGATACCGAACTCGCTCCAGTCATCATCCGCGTATTTTTCATCTTTAAAATAGACCGATTCGACCTTGTCCCTAGCAGTCTCCCAGGTAGCACCGATGTGATCCCTGGCTTGGACAAGGCCCATGGCCGGAAAATCCAGATGGAAGTAACGCGCATGGTGGTAGAAACATTCCTCAACCCAGGGATAATCGTCGTACATCGGTAGCGCTACGCAGTACTCAACGCGGGCACTTGCAACGTAGGTAAATCCCTTGAAGATTGGCTGAGGATCTGAGGTTGCGCAGCGCGTTCCGCAGAGCTTGGACTTAGCCGCCTCAGCGTTTGCGTAGATACGCATAACAAGATTGTGAAAAGCGCCGTCGAGACGGGCCTGGACTAGAGTGGTCATGATTTGCTCCAAACGAAAAGGGGCAAACAGACCTCGCCCATGGGCGAAATCTAGTTCGCCCGCTGGGGATTGATATAAGTGTTGCGTATGTGTTACGTGGGTGGCACCGGCCACTACGGAGATGCGCAGAGCGCGTTCTAGGGAAAAATTTAAAAGAGCGCCTCTTTGCTGTCAAGGGCGAAGATCGGTGGTCCAGACCACTAGAAGTCCTCTCCCCCACCCCAGGCCGCGGAGTCGCCGTCAATTGCACATGCGTAGACCCCGAGAAGTTGATTACAGCAAGGCTTGCGACCGCGATGCAGTGCACCTGCGTGCTGGGCGATCGCCGGTTGTGCGGCACCCTACCCCTTTGCCAGGGACAGCGGCTGCAGGCTTTGCTCGCATGGCTGCCCCACCCGCCCCCAGGCTACAGCGAGCGCTTCAGTTCAACGCGTTTATACTGAGGTGCAACCGTTGTGTTACCACCGACGCGAAAACGATGGGGATAGACGCATGCAATCAACAGTACCTAATCAGCCCACCCCCGAAGCGTTCTACATGTTCGTGTCTGATATGGAGAGTGCTAGGCCTCCCTGCGGTGTGAGGTTCAACAACCTTCGCGAGCTGCTGTCTCCCTCCCGTGTGATCTTGCGTCCTGAGGCGGGTGGATTTCCTTCACTGCTCGAACAGCCACAGATGACCTATGACCCAAGCGGGGGTCCCGAACCCCGTGATCTAGAGCCTGGGTTTGGCGGTTACTGGCTAGTATCCGAGCGACTCCATGACATCATGTGCTCATGTGACCCGGGTGCATTTGCGTTCATCGAGGTGGATTACCGGTTGATTGACGGGAGCAAGGGTCCACGTCATTTTCTGTGTGACGTCATTCGAGAGCTAGATGCCTTAGACGAAGAAGCATCCAGACTTAGGATCAAAGTCGATGACGACTATGTGCGTGGAAAGTTTTACTCCTTGGGTGGAGGAGCCAGCCTTGCATTCAGACATGATGTGTTGGGGAAGTCACATGTATTCCGCTTGCCGTTCAATCCATCGGTATTCTGCGATCACGATTTTAAGAGCGAGGTTCATGCGGCTGGCATATCTGACAAAGCAGAAGTGAGCGGCATCTCGTTCATTGACGCATCTGACATCTGAACCTACAAGGCCTAAAGGCAGGAGCCCGTAAGCCATGCCGGAAAAGACTCTCTTTCAATCACATCACGCCATCGAGCAAAACGCGTTTAAGAGTGATCCCCTGCTACAGGTACTTGTTGATTCTGGTCGGTTGAACAAGGACGCGGCTACCAATCTGATCAATTTGCCCAACGACAAGGGGCTTGCTCACGCCATTGGGATGACGCCGCACAATGGCCGGCCTGTTAAGGAGTATGGCCTTGGTTTAAAGGATGCCCTGGAGGAATTGGCCGCCACAAAGGATGGCCAGGCGGCAGTGTTGGCGAAGGACTCGGACGCGCTGGACCGAATTGCTCTCAGGGTTCAGCGATTGAGTGACACCGCGCAGGTGGCACTTATCAATGGCGACCTACGCACGAATACCGCCATAGGGCAGTCAATTAGCCAAACCCGGGCTGCGACTCACGCATTCTTCGATGATCCAAACAACTACGCTGCCCGAAATGCAGCGCAGTTGAAAGCATATGGT
Organism: Xanthomonas sp. BRIP62418; assembly: GCF_003993495.1. Lineage (NCBI taxonomy): Bacteria > Pseudomonadati > Pseudomonadota > Gammaproteobacteria > Lysobacterales > Lysobacteraceae > Xanthomonas > Xanthomonas sp. BRIP62418. Next base: position 3,506 of record NZ_QEZG01000062.1, on the reverse strand, counting down.
CAAGCCAGCGCTATTACACGTCAGTGGGCGGGGGTCACACACACCGAATCTCGCCTCGTTTCCACGTTGCAGTATTTTCATACCTCCGGGCTGCCATTGCTGGGGGGCGGCAACATTGACCTGCAAAGACATGGGTTGTCCACGGCTATCTCCGAGGCCTATCACGGTGGAAAGCTGACACTGTCACCCGGTGGCGTGGCTGTAGTGGAAAACACCTTGGGCGAGGAAGCTGCGAGACCTTTGCGAGTTCCTCGCGGTCAAAGCGGTGCCGCGTCCATGGAAGTGTTGCTCGGCAATGCCTCGGCCAGCACCCTGGTGCGTTCGGGTGGCTTGCTGGCGACTGGCGCAGATGCGGTGTTGACCGCTCGCCGTTCGGCCGAGCTGCTGGAACAAGGCAACGCAACCGCCGCACAGTCTGAGGTTACCCATGCCTTGGCGCGCAATGTCGGCGGCTGGGCCGGTGGCGCGTCCACCGCAGCAGCGCTGGGCGGCAGCGGCTTCGTGCCTGCGGCGTTGGTGGTGGGCGATGCGCTGTTGATGAGCAAGGCATTCGACAAGGGCGCCGATTTGCTGGACAACCGCGCTATCTACAACCAGACCGACAAAGCGGACGTGGAGTGGCAGTTCAACGGCCGCAACTGGCAGCGCGAAGCGGCCTTCGACCTTGCCCAGGATGGCCGCCGCACCCCGGGCGAGCAGCCCGTGGTGGCCAGCTACGAGAAATCCCAGGAACTTGGCGCCCTGGCCAACGCGAAGGCGGTGGAGCTGGCGTTGGGCAACGCCCCGCCATCCCAGAACCCGTTCAACCTCCCCGCACGGGCAAGCGACCAGGTGGGATTGGACAACCAGAATTGGGAGCGGAATGCCGAGCGTCAGACTTGGGAGCGCCAAGTCAGGACCGCCGCGTCCGGCACCGATGAGATTGGCAGCTACGCCCTCCAACTCGCGTCCCCGGAACGCGCGCAACAGCTCAACCAGGAAGCCTTGGCGCGCATCGAGAGCAACATCGCCACCGGGCGTGAGGCCATCGCAGCGACCTACCTGGAAAACCACGCCGCGCAGCGCGCCCGCGACTATGGAGTGGAGGTGCCGGCGGCGGTGCAAGCAGCGCAGGCCAAGCCGGACCGGGTTCAAGGCCACGATGGTCAAGCCTACCAGCGCAACGAGGCTGGGCAGTGGCTTGGAAAGGAAGGGCTGGCGACCGGCAACCTGGCGGCGGAGCTGGAGCTCACCAACCAGATGCGCCAGGCCTCGCTGGAGCGCGCTCAGGAAGCCCTGGCGGCGATTGAGGCGCTTCCCGCGCCTACGGCGGCGCAGATGGAGCAGAACGAGCTGCTGCACCGCTACCGGGCTGCCGGCGTTGATTTGAATGTCAACCCGCAGACCCAGCAGGCCGTGGCGCTGGCTTCGCAGCGAACCATGGAGGCCAACGGCATCACCGGGCCGACGATGCAGCAGTTGCAGCGCAATGAGTCGGGGCAATACGGCTATGACAGCCCCATCGCACACCTCCAGCGCGGCAGCGACGGGGTGACTCGCGTGGTGGCTGTGACCAGCAGCGAGGACATTCGGCAGGCGCTGACTGAGGCGCAAGGCAATCGACCAGAGTCGCCAACCCTTGGGCGCGTGCCTGAGGGAACGGCAGAGGCGAACACCTCGACCTCCGAGTCGTCCAATCCGCAGCAGGTGCTGGATATCCAGGCGCGTATGCAAGCCTCTGTAGCGGCACAGGCGCGGCAAGAACGCGAACAGCAAGATCGTCTTGCGCAAGAGCAGCACGCCGCGCAGGTGCGTGAGCACCTCCAGCAGGCACAGCCTGAGCGCGAAGATCGGGCGCAGAGCGAACAAACAGTCCAGGCCCACGCGGTGCTGGAAGGTCAGCGCCAAGCCGAGCAGCATCGGCAGTCAGAAGAGCGGCAAGTGCAGGAGCAGCAAGCACAGACCAGCCAGCAGCGCGAGCTGCAGGAGCGTGAGGAGAGGGATGTCCAGCAACGTCAGGCGCAGGAGCGCCAAGCCGAGGACAACCAGCAGCGGGAGCAGCAAGACCGCCAGGCTCAAGAAGCCAGGCAAGTTGAGGTCCAGGAAGCTCAGGCTCGGCAAGCACAGGATCATCAGCAACAAGTTCAAGGACTCGCACAGCAGCAGGCCCAGCGTCAGGAGTCCTCGCCGCAACCGGATCCTCAACCGGACGCTCAAGATGCCGCGCTGGCTCAACAAACACCACGGCCCGAGTTGCAGCAGGAACAGGCGCGTCAGCATCCAGAGGCGCAGGGCCAACAGGCAGGCGAACACCTGGCTCACACCACGCCTGACCCACGGACGCAGGCGCCTGGTCCAGGCGACGCGCAGTCGCGTCAAGAACAAGAAGCTGAATCTGCGCTGGAAATACAGGCAATGGAGAACCGCGACACTGCGCGATTTCAATTGCCGCCATCCGAGGGTTCTGAAACCCACAGTCACCCTGCGCAAAGCACGCAGGCCGATGCAGTGCCGCCAGTGCTGCATCGCCATGTGCAAACGCAGCAAGCGGAGATAGAGCAAGCGTCGGTCCGTCAACAAGACGTGGCGCTTGAGCAGGGTGCAGAGCCGGTTCGCGTCATGGCCACAACAACGCCTGCGACAGCAGAACCGTTGACTGCCTCGCGGTTCACAGCGCCTACCACTCCTGAGCGAGAAGCCGAGGCAGAACAACCTCGTCCTTCAAACGCCTTGCTCGCTGATCATGGGGCGGCATTGCTGCCGGCAGCACACCTCGCGCAGGCAAACGAGCAGTCCTTGGAAGACAGGGCTGTGAGTCGCTTGCCCGCAGGATTGGCGGAAGCGGGAGACCTGCGCACCCAATCGACTCCGGCGCAGGAATACAGCGCCGCAGATCCAGACGGTGCCCTGTTCCTGGAAGAGACCATGCGCTCGCTGCGACAGCTGCAACAGGAGATAGAGCTGGCCGATCGGGAAGACGAACGCTTTCACCAGGAATGGAAGGAGTATCGCGAGCGCGGAGAACCCTACCCCTTCGCTCGCGACGGCGCGCGCGACAAGGAGAGTGGGAGCATTGATTCATTCAGTGCGCACGAACAAGGTCACCGCTCTCCCCGTGAAGCGGCTGCGCAAGCCAAGTCCCTCCCACCTCTAGCTCAGCGCTTCGCCGGTCCAGCCGAAATGGATGCGCCAAACGATTCGTCAAATGCTCAGCGGAAATCCATCACGGGCGACCCGGACGTGGACGAGGTGCTCTATGCACTGGAAAGCAAAAACGAACTCGCGATCGAGCAAGCGCTGAATCGGGTGGCCAACAGCGCAGCAACCCAGGCGCTGATCAAGAGAGGCAACGACTTTCTGGAAGCGCAGGCCCAGCAGGAGGCCCAGGAACACGCCGCCACACGTCAAACGCTGGGGATGGATGTCTCAGCAGAGATCAACACCAGCCGCGGGCCAGTGATGGTGATGACTTTGCCCGAGTTTGCCAAGGGGCCAATGCAGAGCGGTCCCCAAGGGGGCGGCGGTGG
>NZ_QEZG01000061.1:0-33201 GCF_003993495.1 Xanthomonas sp. BRIP62418 | reverse complement strand
GCCCAACGTAAAGCCAACCGTGCTTGGGGTCGGGCTTGGCCAGGAGCAACGACCCGAACCCCGCGCGGCTGCCCTTGGGCGCCGTGTAACCCACGACGGCAAACTCGTCGCTGGCCAGCTGCTTGGTCTTCTTCCAGTCCTCGCTCCGGCCTGCGTGATAGGCGCGGTCTGTACGCTTTGAGATGATGCCTTCAAAGTGGCGCTCGCCAGCCAGCCGGTAGGCCGATGCCCCATCGCCCTCGATGTGGGAGCTGAAGGCCAGGTGCCCTGGGCTGCCCTTCAACAACTCCTGCAGCAGTTGCTTGCGCTCCAGCAGGGGCGCCTCGGCAATATCCACCCCGTCGATGTGGAGCAAATCGAACAAGGCATAGGCCAACGTGCCTTGCCGTTCCCCGGACAGGGTGGCCTGGAGGAGATTGAAGTCCTCTTTGGTACCGCTGCCGGCGATGAGCTCACCGTCCAGCGCCCCCGACGTCAGCCCGAGGGCAGCGACGGCATCCCGGATTTCGGGAAGCTTTTTGGTCCATTCCAAGGCATTGCGGGACCAAAGGCGCACCTCACCGTCGGCAATCGTGGCCAGAATGCGGTAGCCATCCCACTTGATCTCATGCACCCAGTGGTCGCCCTGGGGTGGGGCATCGCCGAGCTTGGCCAGCTGCGGTTCGAAAGGGCCCTCTGGCGGCTCGGCTTTTTTGGCCTTGGTCAGCGCGGCGGCCTTCTTCGACCAATCCTTGCGACGGCCCTTCTTTGGCAGGGCCACGGTTGTGAGCTTTTTCTTGTCGGCCTTGCCAGCCCCTGCCCGCTTCAGATCTTCAGCAGGCGGCGAGACGACGTCGCCCAACAGGTCATCCGCTTCCACGTCGCCGGCAAAGGCATCGTCCTCTTTGAAGAGAAGCCATTGCGGCTGCTTGGCCGGCTTCCCTGACCGAACCAGGTGCCAGCCGCCCTTGAGCTTGGTGCCGAAGAGCTCGAAACGTAGATGTCCCTTGGCGAGTTGGGCCTCCGGGTCGCCCGACGTAGCCCACACCCCATGGTCAAACTGGGCGACGTGGCCGCCACCGTATTGCCCCTTCGGAATCTCGCCTTCAAAGGCGGCATAGTCCACGGGGTGGTCTTCGACCTCCACCGCCATGCGCTTGACCTTCGGATCGTAGCTGGGTCCTTTAGGAACGGCCCAGCTCTTGAGTGCATCACCGACCTGGAGCCGGAAGTCGTAATGACGGCGGCTGGCATGGTGAAGTTGCACCACGAAAATCGCCCGTTGCCCTGATGGCAACACCTTCCCCGGTTCGGGTTCCCTGGTCTTGTCGAAGCTCCGCTTGCGGCGGTATTCGGTGAGGGACATGCCCTACTCCCGGTTACTTGCCCAGGTGCCTACGCACGGCCGCTGCGGTGGGGCCGACAGCCTTGACCGCCGCCCGAAGCTCCTCGGCGCTAACGCCCAGAGCCTTGGTCCAATACTGCAGCTCGTAGTCTTCATTGACGTTGATGCGATCGCGATCCGGACTACCCGCGTTGTTCTTGTCATCAGTCATGGTGACCTCCTCGATGTGTGGCTATCTGCCATCGTGCCGGTGCTGCTTATTACGGTGCTCGCCCTATGGAAGTTCGGCACCTCCACCCATCGCAGAACACTGGAATGTGGCGCAGAGCAGCGCCCCGGCGGAACGGCCGCCAAGGCGCCGATGGGGATCCAATGGTTACTTCTTTGCCTCGACGCCCGGCGTTGCATCGCGCACCAGGAACTCTTCGGTGAGTTCCGGCAGGTGGGTCGCGAGCCAGTCGGCCATTGCTTCCTCCTGAACCAGAATCTGCTCGCACACCCGTGCCGTTTCCGGGTCGCCGGCGGTCTTGGCCGCCGCAATCAGCGCGGTGTAGGACGCGATTTCGAAGTGTTCAAAGACATAGCCGGCCATCGCGCCTTTCACGATTTCGTCCGATGCGGTCATCCCACCCACCGCCTGGCCAAGCGCTGCCATCTTGCCCATCACGTCCTTGATCGTGGAGGGAGAACCGCCCAAACGCTTGATACACCCCTCGAGCAGCTCTCGCTGGCCGATCGTTTCCTGGATGTGCTCTTCAATCCGCGCCTTCAAGACGGGGTAGTGCTCAATGCGGGACGCCTGGCCCCTCAACATGGTTTCGGCCTGCTGCTCCATCGCATGGGCATCGCGGAGCCAATCAAGCAGGTTTTCTCTGGGTTCGGCCATGAGGATATCCTCGTTAGATCAGGGGAAACCGCACCCTATCCAGCCAAACATTGAGGAAAAGCGATGTTGAAGTGACGGCGGAGCGAATCTGAGCAACGAAGCGTCGGTTACGGACGTAGCAGCGTGAAGTTCCGAGATTGCGCGCTGCACGTCATCAAGGCGGCTTCAGGCAGGTACTTCGCCTTTTCCCCTACCCGCAGTTTTGTCCATGGGCTCGGTTCCATGCTCTACGACATGCTGGCCACCAAGCTCGAGCATGCTCGGGCGCCCCAGGAGGACTTCGCCCGATTAGGGGACACCGAAGATAAGGGATGCACATGCGAGCGCTCCCTCTGCATGCATCCTGCATCCCAATCGACCCAATCCGGATCTCAATTTCAAATCAGTGATTTAAGAGACGATGGCGGAGAGAGTGGGATTCGAACCCACGGAAGGTTTGACCCTTCGCCGGTTTTCAAGACCGGTGCCTTAAACCGCTCGGCCATCTCTCCGATGCTGCTTTGCGCGACCGCCGAAGGCGTCGGGTGATCACGCTTGCGCCACGCGTGAAGCGGGTGACGTCTGTCCATGGACGCTGCATTGCGCGCTGCCCCCGACCCGGAATTGCTCCCGGGCGCGCATTCTCGCACGCCCGGGCGCGCTTTGCTAAGCGCCGCGTGTCGTTGAGCTGCACAGCGCTGCAAAGCGGTTCCGTTTGCCAGGTTACGCACCGCTCCCGATTACGCAGCGCTGCCAGGCGACACAGCGCTGATTGGCCGACATCCACACCCCGGATGTCGACGACCAGGCACAGCGATCAGCCGGCTTCGGCTACGGCCAGGCGCGGTGCGGTTGCGGCCGCACGCTTGAGCTTCTCGGCCAGCTCGGCGCAATTGCCGCCGCAATCCAGTCGCGAGCGTTCGATTTCCTGCGGCAGGTGTTCGGCCAGAAAGTCGATGAACACCCGCACCGCCGGCAGCAGGCCGCGCCGCGAGGCGAACACCGCGTGGCAGATGCCTTGCGGCAGCGACCAGTGCGGCAGCACCACTTCCAGCTCGCCGCTGCGCACTGCCTGGGCGCATACGGTTTCCGGCAGCATGGTGATGCCGAAGCCATCGCGCGCCATCGACTGCAGCAGCGGGAAATCGAAGCCGGCCAGCCGCGGCTGCAGGTCCACGCGGCGCATCTCGCCATTGGGGCCGTGCAACTCCCAGCGCTGGTGCGCTTCGTCTTCACTGGTGCTCATGGTGGTGTGGTTGGCCAGCTCGCTCGGGTCCTTGGGACGCCCGGCGCGGTCCAGATACTTGGGGCTGGCCACTAGCAACTCCTGCACCTGGCCGAAGCTGCGCATCACCAGGCTGCCGTCGTCGTCCAGGCGCGAGCGCACGCGCAGCGCGATGTCGTAGCCCTCATTGATGACATCGACGCGGCGATTGCTGATGTTGAGCTGCAGCCGCACCTTGGGGTACTTGGCCAGGAATTCCGGCAATAGCTTGGGCAACTGGATCTGCGCCAGCGAGACCGGAACGCTCACGCGGACAAGGCCGCGCGGCTCGGCGCTGAGACGGTCCACCACCTCGCGCGCGGCCTGCGCTTCGGCCAGCATGGTCTGGGCATGCCGGTGCACGCTGGTGCCGACATCGGTGACTGCAAAGCGGCGCGTGGAGCGCTGCAACAGGCGCACGCCCAGGTCGGTTTCGAGCTGGCTGATGCGGCGGCTCAGGCGCGACTTGGGGATTCCGAGCGCACGCTCGGCTGCAGCGAAGCCGCCGTGGTCCACCACCATCGCGAAGTAATACAGGTCATTCAGGTCGTGCATGGCGCAGGCATCCATGGATAGAACGATAAGTGACATTTAATCACCTTTATCCCAACAGAGCAACGACCTGATACACCAGAAATGTAGTTTCATGCAATCAGGACCGCGAACTGCGGCGCTCCGAGCTCCGTCGGTTTCGCCACGGTAAATGCATAGCTGGCGGCGCGCGGCTGGGGTGGAGAAAAAACGCCAGAGCGCTTCGCCACGATCGGGCGACGCAAAGGCCGCTGCATGGACATGCAAACGGGGCCATCACTGGCCCCGTTCCTGTTCCAGGTTTGTCGGTGACGCGGCGGCACATCTGGCAGCCCAGCAGCCACGCGGGCACCACTGCTTAAGTGACTGACGAACGCGGGAGCGGTCGTCAATGGGAGCTGACGGCACACGCGGCACCGCGTATCACAGCTGCACGACAACGCCGGGCATCGGCCGCGCCCGCCTGACAGCTGCGCTGCGCGGCAATTGCGCCAACCGCTCCTACCCGATCCGCTCGATCCCGCCCATGTACGGACGCAGCGCCTCGGGAACATCGATCGAGCCATCGGCGTTTTGGTAGTTCTCCATCACCGCGATCATCGCGCGGCCCACTGCGGTGCCGGAACCGTTGAGTGTGTGCAGCAGTTCCGGCTTGCCGCTGGCCGGGTTACGCCAGCGCGCCTGCATGCGCCGCGCCTGGAAATCGCCACAGTTCGAGCACGACGAAATCTCGCGGTAGGTGCTCTGCGATGGCAGCCACACTTCCAGATCGTAGGTCTTGATCGCGGAGAACCCCATGTCGCCGGTGCACAGCAGCACCTTGCGATACGGCAGGCCGAGTTTTTCCAGCACCACTTCGGCACAACGCGTCATGCGCTGATGTTCGGCATCGCTGTGTTCCGGCGCGCAGGCGGTGACCAGTTCCACTTTTTCGAACTGGTGCTGGCGGATCATGCCGCGCGTGTCGCGGCCGCCGCTACCGGCTTCGGCGCGGAAGCACATCGAGTGTGCAGTCATGCGCAGCGGCAGACGCTCGGCGTCGACGATCTCGTCGCGCACGATGTTGGTCAGCGGCACCTCGGAGGTAGGGATCAGGTAGCGGCGCGATTCACCCACTTCGGTCTGGAACAGGTCGTCCTCGAACTTGGGCAGTTGCCCGGTCCCGCGCATCGACTCGGCATTGACCAGCAGCGGCACGTTGGTTTCTTCGTAGCCATGCTCGCCGACATGCAGGTCGAGCATGAATTGCGCCAGCGCGCGGTGCAGCCGCGCGACCGGCCCACGCAGCACGGTGAAACGCGCACCCGACAGCTTGGCAGCGGTCTCGCCGTCCAGCCAGCCGTGCGGCGCGCCAAGTTCCACATGGTCCTTGACCGGGAAATCGAACTGGCGCGGCGTGCCCCAGCGCGCCTGCTCGACGTTCTCGCTCTCGTCCTTGCCCTGCGGCACATCGTCGGCCGGTAGATTGGGCAGGCCCAGCGCAATGGTCTCGAGCTTGGCGCGGATCACGTCCAGCGCTTCTTCGGAGGCCTTGAGCTCCTCACCAAAACCGGCCACCTCGGCCATCAGCGCAGTGACATCCTCGCCCTTGGCCTTGGCCTGCCCGATCGCCTTGGATTTGGAATTGCGCTGGCTCTGCAGTTCCTGCGTGCGCACCTGGATGCGCTTGCGCTCGCTTTCCAGCGACTCCAGTTCCGCGGTGTCCAGGGAGAAACTGCGCGTGCTGCGCAGGCGCTCGGCAAGGTCGGCGGGATGTTGGCGAAGCAGGGCCGGATCTAGCATCGGGAGTCTGTGAGTCAGTGGGAAGCGCGAGATTATCGCCTGTTCCGCCACCTGCTGCGATCGATTCACCGCCGCTATGCCAGAATTGGCCCGATCCTTCAGGTGAGCCCTATGCCCGCGCCCCGCCCTGCGTCCGATCGCCAGATCGTCCTGCGACTGCCCCGCCACACCCTGAAAATTGCCGGTATCGCTTTCGTTGCCGGCCTGTTGTTGTTCCTGCTGGTGTGGGCCACCGGCCGCAAGGACGACTTCTACAAGGCCTCGCCGGCCCACCCGGCTGCCGGTGTGCAGGCCGACGACAGCATCCAGCCGCTGCCTGCGCCGCTACCGGCCCAGGACGGCGCCAGCGACATGCCGCAGGCCAAACCGCCGGAAGAAACGCCGACGCTGGTGGAGACCGTGCCGCCGGCTGCGCCTGCCCCCATGCCGTTGCCTGAAGACGCGGTTCCCGGTGCGCCGGGCAGCGCGGCCCCGTCAAGCGCCGCGGCTGCTGCAGGCGGAGATCGCCCGGTGCCGATGCAGGGTCAGATGCCGCCGCCGCGCTATCCCTCGGCGGCGTTGCGTCGCGGCGATGCCGGCGACGTGGTGGTGCGGGTGGACGTGGACGCGGCGGGCAACCCGGGCGGAGTGACGCTGGTGCAGCGCAGCGGCTCACGCGACCTGGACCGCGCCGCAATGGAAGCGGTGCGTCGCTGGCGCTTCCATCCGGCACAGCGCAATGGCCAGCCGATTGCCGGGAGCCTGGATATCCCGTTCGAGTTCAAGCCGGCGCAGTAAGAGGCGCGGCGGTGGGATGCGTCGGTTGCCCCGCACGCCGACGACGGCCCACCTGCCGCAGGCGAGGAGAGCGCCGTGGGTTGACCGGAGATGGCGGATCGAACTGGACCCGGCACCGGCTTGACCAAGCTGAATGTCTACCGCGCGTTGAATCCTCCTGAGTGCCCTGCCTTAGCTGCGCCTCAGGCAAGGCCGACCAGACTGGTCGCGTCATCCCAAAGATGCGCCAGGAGGCCGGCCATGTCCTTCATCTCCAATTCCTCGCCACATCCCACGCAGGCATTGCCGCAGCGCTCCGCGCACACCGACGACCACGTCCACGACGACGCTGCTGATGGCGCCTCGCCCTGGCTATGGGCGACCCTGCTGGCGGTGCTGGTGGTGGTGCCGACCTGGTGGTGGGCCCGACACAGCGACGAATCTTTCGCGACCGATACGCGCCCGGCGCCTGCGGCCAGCCGCCAGATCCTGCCGACATCGGAAGGCCCGCGCGCCATGACCATGATTGCGCATCAACCCGTGCGCGCGCCGACCAGCACCGAAGAAGCGATTCCGCTGCCTGGCAATGCGATGCCACGCTATCCCTCAGACATCGCACAGGCCGGTATCGAAGGCAGTCGTACTGCGCGCCTGCAACTGGATGTGCAAGGCCGGGTGAGCGATGTGAGCATCGTCGATCGCAGCGGCAGCAACGACCCGCGCCTGGATGCAGCGGTGATGGACAGCTTGCGTCAGTGGCGCTTCGAGCCAGCCACCCGCGATGGCCATGCAGTGGTCAGCAGCGTGCAGGTGCCGGTGGAGTTCACCGCAGAGCGCTGAGTGGGATCACCACTCGAGTGGGCTAGCGGTATCGCCGCACTGACTGCAAGGCGACACCCGAACCTCGACTGACAGGCGTTGCGCGCCAGCGCCGCCTCGACCGGCAATCCTTGCCGGCCAAGAACTACCGCTTTTGTTCAAACGCTGTCTGTCTACTCAGGCTGTTTCAAGCCCGAAACCGGCACCCCGCGCCAGGCTGTCGAACCCCGGGAACGAGGTGGCGACATTGGCCACGTCGTTGACCCGCACGTCGCCGGTGGACAGCTGGCCGGCAATGGCAAACGCCATCGCGATGCGGTGGTCGCCGTGGCTCTCGATCACGCCGCTGCCGATGCTGCCGCCGTGAATGGTGGCGCCATCGGGGGTCTCATCGACCTGCACGCCGAGCGCGCGCAGGCCGGTGGCCATCGCTGCAAGGCGATCGGATTCCTTGACCCGCAATTCGGCAGCGCCACTGACCACGGTCTGCCCGGTTGCCGCCGCAGCGGCCACAAACAGCGCCGGGAATTCGTCGATCATGTCCGGCACCAGGGCTTCGGGAATCTGCGCGCCCTGCAGCGGCGCGTAGCGTACGCGCAGATCGGCCACCGGCTCGCCGCCATGCTCGGCATGCTGTTCTTCGGCGATATCCGCGCCCATCAGCCGCAGTGCCGCCAGCAGCCCGGTGCGCCGGGGATTCAGGCCCACCGCACGCAGCAGCACGTTCGAGCCGGGAATGATGCTGGCTGCCACGATGAAGAACGCCGCCGAGGAGAAATCCGCAGGCACCGCGATATCGGTCGCGCGCAGGCGCTGGCCGCCGCGCAGGCGGGCCTTGCCGGGCGAGAAATCGATCTCCACGCCGAATGCGGACAGCATGCGCTCGGTGTAGTCGCGGGTGGGATGCGGCTCGGCGACCGAGGTTTCGCCCTGCGCATATAGGCCTGCCAGCAACACGGCGGATTTGACCTGCGCACTGGCAACCGGCGAGACGAAGTCGATGCCGTGCAGCGTCTGCCCGCCATGCACGCGCAGCGGCGGGGTGCCGTCGTCTTCGGTGTCGATACGCGCGCCCATCTGTGCCAGCGGGCCGGTCACGCGCCGCATCGGGCGCTTGGACAGCGATGCATCGCCGACCAGCACGCTGTCGAAGCGCTGCGCCGCCAGCAGGCCAGCGAGCAGGCGCATGCCGGTGCCGGCATTGCCACAGTCCAGCGCCTCGCTGGGCGGTTGCAGACCATCCACGCCCACGCCGTGCACGATGCGCTGCGACGCCGACGGCGTGTCGATACGCACGCCGAGCTGGGCGAAAATGGCCGCGGTGGACCGGGTGTCTTCGCCTTCGAGAAAACCATCGATCTGCGATACGCCATCGGCCAGGGCGGCGAACATCACCGCGCGATGCGAGACGGATTTATCGCCGGGAATGGCCAGGCTGCCCTGCAAGGCGCTGCCCTGCCGGGCGATCCAGTGCTGCGTGCTGCTGCTCATGCGTGTGATCCGATTGCTGCGGCATCGCCCTGTGCGGCGATGCGCGTTGAAGAGTGTCGTGGCGCTGCCGTCACCTCGCCGGCGACGGCATGCCGGTCAGGACTGCGCTTGCCGGACGCACGCGCTCAGGGAATGGCGACCGGGTACGAGCCCAGCACCTTGATCTGTGCCGAGTGCGCTTCCAGTTCGGCCAGCGCCTGCTTCATCGCCTCGTCCTCCACGTGGCCGGCCAGGTCGATGAAGAAGCCATATTCCCACTTGGCCTGATGCGAGGGACGCGACTCGATGCGGTTCATGCTGATGCCATGCCGCGCGAACGGGCTGAGCACGTCGAACAACGCGCCCGGCTTGTCGTGGATGAACACCAGCACCGAGGTGCGGTCATGCCCGGAGGTGGGAAAGATCTGCCGGCCAATCACCAGAAAACGCGTGGTGTTGTCGTCGTCGTCTTCGATCGACTTCATGATGACTTTCTTCAAGCCATACACATGCGCGGCGCTTTCGCCGCCGATCGCCGCGGCATCTTCGGCATTGCGGGCGCGGCGCGCGCCTTCGGCATTGCTGGAGACGGCGATCTTCTCGACCTTGGGCAGGTGCGACCGCAGCCAGCCGGCGGTCTGCGCAAACGACTGCGAATGCGCGTAGATGCGCTCGATGTCTTCCAGCCGGCCATTGCGCGAGAGCAGGTACTGGTGCACGCGCAGCTCGACTTCACCGCAGATTTTCAGGTTCGAGGTCAGGAACATGTCCAGCGTGACCTGGATGGTGCCCTGGCCGGAATTTTCCACCGGCACCACGCCGAAATCGGCATTGCCCGCTTCCACTTCCTGGAACACCTCCTCGATGGTGGCCATCGGCAGACCCACCGCCGACCGGCCGAAGTGCTTGAGCACCGCCTGCTGGCTGAAGGTGCCTTCCGGGCCGAGATAGCCGATCTTCAGCGGCTCCTGCTGGGCCAGGCACGCGGACATGATTTCGCGATACACGTGCACCAGCACTTCATCGCTAAGCGGGCCTTCGTTGCGGTCCACCACCATGCGCAGCACCTGCGCCTCGCGCTCGGGCCGGTAGTAATCCACCGCCGCGGCGAGCTTGCCCTTGGCCTTGCCGACCTGATGGGCAAAGTTGGCGCGCTCGGCGATCAACGCCTGGATGGTGCGGTCGATCTCGTCGATCTTGGCGCGCACATCGGCCAGCACCGGTGCCGCCGTGGCCGGCTTGATCGCGCGCTTGTCTGCAGCGTTGCCGGCAGCCTTGGCGGCGGACTTGCCTGCCGGTTTGGTCTTGCCGCCGGTGGCGGCACTGGGCTTGTTGGACTTGGGAGCCATCGCTCGGCATTCCTTGAAATTGCGGCGCATGCGCCTGCGCGGCATGCGCCGCGGTCGAATGAAGACTCAGCCGTGACGCTGCTGGAAGTCGTGCATGAAGCTCGCCAGCGCCTGTGCGCCCGCCACCGGCATCGCGTTGTACAAGGACGCGCGAATGCCGCCGACCGCCTTGTGCCCCTTCAGCGCCAGCAGACCGGCTGCCTTGGATTCGCTAACGAACAACGCATCCAGCTGCTCGTCGGCCAGGAAGAACGGGATGTTCATGCGCGAGCGCACCGCCGGGGTGACCAGGTTGCGGTAGAACCCGCCGGAACCATCGATCGCGCCATACACCAGCGCGGCCTTTTCGGCGTTGCGGCGGGCGAACTCCTCCACCCCGCCCTGCTCCAGCATCCACTTCACGGTGAGTCCGAGCAGATACCAGTTCCAGGTCGGCGGCGTGTTGAGCATCGAATCGCGTGCGGCGTGCGAGGCGTAGTTGAAGATGTCCGCGCGCGGCTGGCCAGCGCGTTCGAGCAGGTCGCGCCGCACGATCAGCACCGAGATGCCGACCGGGCCCAGGTTCTTCTGCGCGCCGGCATAGATCAGCCCATAGCGCGACACATCCAGCGGCTCGGAGGCGATCGAGGAACTGAAATCGGCAAACAGCGGCAGCGTGCCCACCGCCGGCGTGTCGCGGAACTCGACGCCGTGGATGGTCTCGTTGGCGGTGATGTGCACGTAGGCCGAGTGCGGCGACAAGGTCCAGCTGGCCACTGGCGGAATGTCGGTGAAGCCGCCCGCCTGGCCGTCGGCGGCAATGCGTGCATCCACATAGGTGGCCGCCTGCCTGATCGCGGTCTTGCCCCAGTGGCCGGTGATCACGTAGTCGGCGGCCTGGCCGGGTGCGGCGAAATTGAGTGGCAGCAGCGCCTGGATGGTGGTGGCACCACCGGCGGTGAACAGCACCGCATAGTCATCGGGAATCGACAGCAAGCGGCGCAGATCGGCTTCGGCCGCGGCCGCCACGGCCATGAAATCGGCGCTGCGGTGGCTGATTTCCACGATCGAGGCGCCGACGCCGTTCCATTCGACCATCTCCGCCTGCGCCTGGCGCAGGACCGATTCCGGCAATGTCGCAGGGCCGGCACTGAAATTGAACGCGCGTGTCATGGCACACCTTGTCGAGCTAGCCTTCTAGTATGCCGCAGCGCACCGGCCTTGGCAGCGTCGCAGAAAAGTTGCATGTGCATCCTTCTCACTGGCGGAGACGTATGGTTTGCGTAGGCCATCGGCAGCGCCATCACGGTGGTCCGTTATTCTCATCAGCAGCCACTGTCAGGAGCGAGCCATGTCCCTTCGCGATGTCTTGAAGACGCCGTCCAGCGAGATCACCGATGAGGCCGTCTACCGCGACCGACGCCGGCTGCTGCAGCTGTTTGCCCTGACCCCGGCGCTGGGCGTGGCCGGCTGCGCCGAGGCCGATCCGCCGCCTCCGCCCAAGACCGTGGTGACCCCGGCGCAGGCGCGCAGCGGCTTCCGGACCGCCGAGGAACTGACTCGGCTGGAAGACGTCACCAGCTACAACAACTTCTACGAGTTCGGCACCGACAAGACCGACCCGTCCAAGGCCGCCAAGACCCTGAAGCTGTCGCCATGGTCGGTGAAGGTCAGTGGCGAGTGCGAAAAGCCCGGTAGCCTGTCGCTGGACGAATTGCTCAAGGGCATCAGCGCGGAAGAACGCATCTACCGGCTGCGTTGCGTGGAAGGCTGGTCGATGGTGATCCCGTGGACGGGGGTGCCGCTGGGCGAGGTGCTCAAGCGCTTCGCGCCAACCTCCAAGGCCAAGTACGTGGCGTTCACCACGTTGGCCGACCCGCAGCAGATGCCGGGCGTGCGCTACCGCTCGATCAACTGGCCATACCGCGAAGGCCTGCGCATCGACGAAGCGATGCATCCGCTGACCCTGCTGGCCACCGGCCTGTACGGCAAGCCTCTGCCGCAGCAGAACGGCGCGCCGCTGCGGCTGGTGGTGCCGTGGAAGTACGGCTTCAAGAGCATCAAGTCGATCGTGGAGATCCGCTTCGTCGAGAAGATGCCCGAAACCGCCTGGCACGACCTGCAGCCCTCCGAATACGGGTTCTTTTCCAACGTCAATCCGGCGGTGGACCATCCGCGCTGGAGCCAGAAGACCGAGCGCCGCATCGCCGGCACCGCCAGCAAGCTGTTCGCCGAGCGGATCGCGACCAAGCCGTTCAACGGCTATGCGGACCAGGTCGCTTCGCTGTACGCAGGCATGGACCTGAAGAAGTGGTTCTAGGCAACAACCCCTCTGATATCCATCTGCCGTAGGAGCGCACCCGGGCGCGACGGGCTTTGCTGGTGATGCCCGTCGCGCCCGGGTGCGCTCCTACGTTTCATGTCCGCGCACGTTTCCTGCCCGCGCGGCATCGCTTCCTTCTTCGAGATCGCATGGCCAAGACGTCCGCATCCCTGATCGCCGCCAAGACCCTGGTGCATGTCGCCGCACTGACGCCGATCGCCTTGCTCGGCTGGCAGTTCTGGCAGGTGTGGCAAACCGGCAGCGATGCGCTGGGCGCCGATCCGGTGGCCGAGATCGAGCACCGCACCGGGCTATGGGCGCTGCGCTTCCTGTTGATCACCCTGGCGATCACGCCGCTGCGCCAGCTCACCGGCCAGGCGCTGCTGATCCGCTTCCGGCGCATGCTCGGGCTGTACGCGTTCTTCTATGCCAGCGTGCACCTGGCGGCCTACCTGAGCCTGGATCTGCGCGGCTTCTGGACCCAGATCTTCGAGGAGATCCTCAAGCGTCCCTACATCACGGTCGGCTTTGCGGCATGGCTGCTGCTGGTGCCGCTGGCGATCACCTCCACCCAGGGCTGGATGCGGCGGCTCAAGCGCAACTGGGGCCGCCTGCACCTGCTGATCTACCCGATCGGGCTGCTGGCGGTACTGCACTTCTGGTGGCTGGTGAAATCCGACATCCGCGAACCGGCGCTGTATGCCGGCATTCTGGCCGTGCTGCTGGGCTGGCGGATCTGGAAAAAACTCAGCGCGCGCCGAACCACAGCAAGGCGCTCAACGCCGCCGCCAGCAACACCGCGCTGAGCAGCAGCCATGGCCAGCGCGCGACCTTGACCGGCGCACGCGCCGGCTCGCTGGTCGCGCGTGGCAGCGGCTGCGGCTCCGACTCGGGGATGTCCCAGGTGGTGCCGTGATGGATACGCGGCACCTCGACGACAAAGCGGTGGCGCGCGTCGAACACGACCTGGTCGCCGGCCTGCAACCAACCGTCGCGCACCTGCACGCCGTTGATCCAGCTGCCTTCTTCCGAGCCCAGATCACGGATCAGCACACGGTCGCCGTGGCGCTCCAGCCGCGCGTGCTGGGCGGCAAAGGCCGGGTCGTCGATGACGATGTCCGCCGCCGGGTCACTGCCGACCAGCCGGGAGCGGTCCAGGGTGAAGCTGCGCCCGTGATGACGGCCGCCGAGCCCGCGCAACAGCAGGCAGACCTCGCTCAGGCCGGTCTCGTCGTCTTGAACATCGCTGGCCGGCGCGCTCGACGGCGCACTGCGCAGGAGCATCTCCACGCCGTCGGCGTAGATCGCATCGCCGGGGCGCAGCAGCGCCATGCGCCGCACCGGGCGTCCGTTGACGTGGATGCCACGGATCCCGTTGGCCACCTGCAGCCACAGCCCGCGCTGGTCCAGGCAGAACTGCGCCAACAGCAGCGCCCCCTGCGCATCGGCAACCACCCGCACGCTGCCGGAGGCATGGCGGACGATCCGGTGGACGCCGGGCTTGAGGGAATGATCCGGCTGCTGCCGGTGGGTGAAATGAACTTGCAGATCGCGCACCCGCCGCAGCCTAGCAGGTTTGCCACGCGCCGCGGCCAACAACCTGACCGGTGTCGCCCCGCCCCATGCACCGGGCCGGGGCGTCGTTGCCGCTGCGTGCCACGCGCGCGGCACTTGGAGCCTGGCGCGCGCATGCGCACAATGCGCGCTCCTTTCGTCTTTTCCATGGAACCCATGTCCAGCATCGATATCCGCCACGACCATGCCCTGTCGCCGGCCCAGGCCCGCGCAGCGATCGACGCGGCGGCCCGCAAGCTGACCGATCGCTACGGCGTCGCCTCGCATTGGGAAGGCGATACCTTGCGTATCGCGCGTGCCGGCGTGGATGGGGCGATCGCCCTGTTGCCGCAGCAGGTGCATGTCACCGCCGAGCTTGGCTTCCTGTTGTCGGCGATGCAGCCGATGGTGGAATCGGAGATCCGTCGCCTGCTGGCCGAAAAACTCGCCTGAGCGTGCAGCGCCGCTGATCGGGTCTGATCGCCTGGCTCGGCCTGACTGCACTATCGCTTCAGCAACAAGTCAGCCGCGCCGTCCGTTGCAGGGGGATGCTTCATGGGTGCTTCACCTGCTCGATGCAGTGCCCGGACTAGGGTGAAGGCAACGTCACTTGGCAACCCAACAGGAGCATTCCATGACGACCGGATACGATCAGAACGGCAAGCGCGACGATGCAGCGCACGGCTTCCAGGCGCAGGCAGAACAGATTTCGCGCCGGCTCGGTGAATCGGCACAGACGGTATGGCTGGCCGGGCTCGGTGCGCTGGGTCGGGTGCAGAGCGAGGGGGGCAAGCTGTTCGACTCGCTGGTGCGCGAAGGCGCAGCGTACGAGCGCAGCGGCCAGCGCAAGGCGGCTGAAAGCGTCGACGAGCTGCGCGAAGAGGTGGAAACCCAGTTCGAGCAGGCACGCGACACGGCAGTGCGCGGCTGGGACAAGCTGGGCAAGGCCTTCGACGAACGCGTCAAGGGGGTCTTGCGCACGCTCAACATCCCCGAGCAGGACGAACTGGAAAACCTGCGTCGCGAGGTGGAATCGCTCAAGGCCCAGGTGCGTGCCAATACCGCCGCGACCAAGCGCGCCAACCGCACCGCCAACCAGGCAGCGCAGGCCGCAAGCAGCGACACCACCGGCGCAGGCACAGCCACCGGCAGCGCCACCTCAAACAATGCTGCATTTGATGGTGAATAAGACAGTTCGGCAATGTTGCAAAGCAGCATGATTTTTTAGACAATCGGGAAGGACCCGCCAGTCCTGCATTACGAAGTCCGTTTGCTCCCCTCCCCTCACGGCTTCGGACTGGCGGGTCTTTTGCTGCCTGGATCACGGCGCGTGCGATCACTGCCGCCGATCCATTGACGAACCTACCGCGAAGGATTCTTCTAAGCGCACCGC
Source organism: Xanthomonas sp. BRIP62418 (assembly GCF_003993495.1). Taxonomy (NCBI): domain Bacteria; kingdom Pseudomonadati; phylum Pseudomonadota; class Gammaproteobacteria; order Lysobacterales; family Lysobacteraceae; genus Xanthomonas; species Xanthomonas sp. BRIP62418. The sequence goes on along the minus strand of NZ_QEZG01000061.1, from coordinate 17,792 downwards.
TTCGTCATATGCGCCATCCCTTCGCTTGATGCTCATGCCTCCCTGGATTGTGGCGCTTGTGGCTTCCCTGCTGCTCTGGCTGGCGGTGTGCGCCTATGTATGGCTGGTGCGCCGCCGTGCCGACGAAACCACCGAGGGCGTGCATGCATTGGCGGCCATGCACTGGCGCGACTTTTCCGGCGTGGTGCTGCGCGTGCTGCAGGAGCAACGCGGTTGGCAACCGACCCAGGTCCCGCAGGACGGCCTGCCGACGGCCGAATTCATGATGCGCACCGGACAAGGCACCCGCCTGGTGGCCTGCAAGCATGGGCGCAGCTACCGCATCGGCGTGGCAGCGGTGAACGAGCTGGGTGCGATGGCGCGGCTGGCCGGCGCAGGCGGCGGCGTGATGGTGACCGAAGGCCGGATGGAACGCGAAGGCATGGCCGCCGCCGAGAGGCAGTCCATCGAAGTGCTGGATGGCACGCGCCTGTGGCCCTTGCTCAAGCCGTATCTTCCGGGCGATGTGGAAGCCGGGGTGGTCCGCATGGCGCGCCGCCGTGCGATCCGTCACAGCCTCGGTGCCGGTGCGGCGCTGGCGACCCTGGCCCTGGTTGCGGTGCTGGCGCTGCAGCCGGCGCAGTCGCCCGTGCCAACACAGCAGGCCGCACTGGTGGCCACTTCGCGCGTTGCCGAATCGGTTTCTGCAATCCCGGCACCGCAGCGCACACCCTCGCAACAGCCAGCACCGCCGACAGCCGCGGCGCCTGCATCGATGCCGCTGGCAGGCACTGCCGAACCGGATGCGATAACCGTGCAGGGCTATCAACGCGACGTGTCAAAGGCGTTGGCTCGGACGCCCGGCCTGGTGCGCGGCATCTGGATCACCCAGGCAACGCTGGCGGTGGATCGCTCGGTCGAAGACGCTGCGGCGTGGCCGCTGATCTGCCGCGAACTGCAGCGCTACCCGTACCTGCGCACCGTGCGCGTGCAGCTCAATCCCCGGCCGGGCGTGGACGAACCGGTGCGCTGGCGGCAGTGCACGACGATCTGATGCATACATTGATCCATGTGCTCAGCCGTGCGTTTGAGGGTCAGCGCATTCCTGGCGCAAACCGCGCCACCAGGTCATAGGACCCGCCCAGAAACAATTGACGCACGTAGGTGACCGGCTGGTCGCCGCGCCAGGTGTGGCGATCGATGACCAGGCAGGCCGTGCCATCGTCCACCTGCAGGCGTTCGGCTTGCGCGGCGTCCGCACTGGCGGCGCTGATGCGGTGCTCGGCGCGCGTCCACGGCACGTTGCGCAGCAACCAACTGCCCGGCGCGATGTCGGTGAACGGCTGCAGCAATGCCTCGGGCACGGTGGTGGTGTCGATCACCCGCTGTTCCAGCGCGAATGGGCTGCCGTCTGCCAGGTGCACGCTTTCCAGCGCCAGCAGCTTGCCGCTGCTGCCCAGGGCACGCTCCTGCGGCACGCGCAGGCGCGGGTTGCGCAGCCGCCGCGACACCAGCGAGAACGCGTAGACGTGGCCGCGCGCAGTCATTTCCACCTCGATGTCGGGAATCGACAAGGCGACCTGCTCCAGATGCGGATGCGGGCGCGCCACGAAGGAGCCGGTGCGGCGGCGGCGTTCGATCATGCCGGCATCGGCAAGCAGGCCGAGCACCTTGTTCACGGTCATCCGCGAACAAGCGTATTGCGCCATCAACTCGTGTTCGGGCGGCACACGGTGACCGGGCGGCCAGTCGCCACTGTGGATGCGTTGTTCCAGATCCTGCCGGATGCGTTGATGCAGGGTGCCGGGCGCGGCGATGGGGGTGGCGGTCAAAGCGGGTCTCCGGTCAGACCTGCATTGTGCGCGTATCGGCTCATTTGCTCAGCAGCGCTCGCAAAACGCCGGCAAAACGCGTGGCAATCCGCGCGCGATCCACATGGCGCCCGTCACGCACCACCGGCCGCCCGGCGCGCCAGACAGTGCGCACCGCACCGCCGCGCGCGGCGAACAGCCCACTGTCCAGCAGCGCATCGTCATTGCGCGCCAGCAGCGCCGGATGGGCCGGGTCCAGCTCCAGCAGATCGGCCGATGCGCCAACCCGGATGCCAGTGTGAGCAATGCCCAAGGCCTGCGCCGCGCCCTCGCCCGCCTGGTCGAACAGCCAGCGCCCGCTCGAGGTACCCGCCTGCGCCAGCACATTGCGCGCCTGCAGCTGCAGACGCTGGCCGTATTCGAGCAGGCGCAGTTCTTCGGCCGCGTCGATCAGGACATTCGAATCCGAACCCACGCCAAAGCGCCCGCCCGCGGCGGCAAATGCCTGCATCGGGAACAGCCCGTCACCCAGATTCGCCTCGGTGATCGGGCACAGCCCGACCGCCGCGCCGCTGTCGGCGATGGCCTGCAGCTCGCTCGCGTCCACGTGCGTGGCATGCACCAGGCACCAGCGCGCATCCACCGGTGCGTTGGCCAGCAACCACTGCACCGGGCGCTGGCCCGACCAGGCCAGGCAGGCCTCGACCTCGCGCTGCTGCTCGGCGATATGGATATGGATCGGGCCCTCGGTGAGCGGCATCAACGCCGCCAGCTGCTCCGGCGTGACCGCGCGCAGGCTGTGCGGCGCCAGTCCAAGCACGGCATCCGGCAATGCCGTGAGGCTGCGCCTGCAGTCGTCCAGCAACCGCGCGAAACCATCGATGTCATGGATCAAACGGCGCTGGGCTGCGCTGGGCGCAAGGCCGCCGAAATCCGAATGCGCATAGAACACCGGCAACAGCGTCAGCCCGATGCCGGTGTTGGCGGCGGCAGCGGCGATGCGCCCGGACATTTCGCCAGCCTGCGCATACGCCGCGCCACTGGGGCTGTGGTGCAGGTAGTGGAATTCGCCGACGCGGGTGAAGCCGCTTTCGAGCATTTCCACATAGGCCTGTTCGGCGATCGCCTGCAGGCTGTCCGGATCGAGCCGGTCGACGAAGCGGTACATCAGCTCGCGCCAGCTCCAGAAACTGTCGCCGCTGCGCCCGCCCACCTCGGTCAGGCCGGCCATGCCGCGCTGGAACGCGTGGCTGTGCAGGTTGCCCAGCCCGGGCAGCAGCAGCGCGACCCGGGTATCGCCGGCGACAGGTGCGCGATCGGCCTGCACCGTGGCGATGCGCCCCTGCGCCAGCGTGATCCGCACATCGCCAGCCCAGCCATCGGGCAGGAGGGCCCGCGCTGCCCACAACGCCTGCACCTGTTGGTCTGCCACTGGACACCCTCGATTGCCGGTTCTATTGTATATACATATCAGACAGCATGAGCCTGCGCCATGTATTGCGACGTCCTCTGGCACAACGCACGGCTGATGACCCTGGACGCGGCCGATGGCGGCCTGGGCATCGTGGACGATGGCATTCTGGCCTGCCAGGACGGCCGCATCGCCTATGCCGGCCCGGCCGCGCAGGCTCCGGCGTTGAAGCCGGACGTTGCGCACGATTGCCAGCGCCGCTGGATCAGCCCCGGCCTGATCGATTGCCATACCCATCTGGTGTACGCAGGCAATCGCGCCAACGAGTTCGAGCAACGCCTGCGCGGTGCCAGTTATGCCGAGATTGCCGCAGCCGGCGGCGGCATCGTGGCCACGGTGCGCGCCACCCGTGCCGCCGATGACGCAGCGCTGCTGGCCGCCAGCCTGCCGCGCCTGGACGCGATGCTCGCCGAGGGCGTGACCACGCTGGAAATCAAATCCGGCTACGGGCTGACGCTGGAGGACGAAACCAAGCAGCTGCGCGTGGCACGTCAGCTCGCCACGCTGCGCAAGGTCGAAGTGGTGCCGACCTTCCTCGGCGCGCACGCGGTGCCGCCGGGCGGCGATGCGCAAGGCTACATCGACGCCGTCTGCACGCAGATGATTCCGGCGATTGCCGCGCAAGGCCTGGCCGGCGCCGGCACGGTCGCGGTGCTGTTGCCCGGCGCGTTCTATTTCACCCGCGATACCCAACTGCCGCCGATCGCTGCGCTGCGCGCCGCCGGCGTGCCGCTGGCCCTGGCCACCGACTGCAACCCTGGCACCTCGCCGCTGACCAGCCCGTTGCTGGCGATGAACATGGCCGCCACGCTGTTCCGCATGACCGTGGACGAGTGCATTGCCGGTTTCACCCGGCACGCCGCACGCGCGCTGGGGCGCGGCGAGCGGCTCGGTCGGCTGCGTGCCGGCATGCACTGCGACCTGGCGATCTGGGACATCGATGCGCCGGCCGACCTGGTCTACCGCATGGGCTTCAATCCTCTTCATGCCCGCGTCTGGCGCGGGCATTCCTGCTGAATCCGGAGTCCTCATGAGTGCATCTGTTGTCCTGCAGCCCGGCCAGGTCACGCTGGCGCAGTGGCGTGCGCTGTATCGCGGCGCCGAGGTCGTGCTGGACGACGCCTGCGCGGCCGCGGTGCTGCGCAGCGCGCAGACGGTGGAGGCCATCGTGGCGCGCGGCGAGCCGGTCTATGGCGTCAATACCGGCTTCGGCAAGCTGGCCAGCGTGCGCATCGAGCGCGAGGACCTGCAGACCCTGCAGCGCAATATCGTGCTCTCGCACGCGGCCGGCGTCGGCGAGCCCACGCCGGTGCCGGTGGTTCGGCTGATGATGGCGCTCAAGCTCACCAGCCTGGCCCAGGGCGCCTCGGGCGTGCAGCCGGGCACGCTGGCATTGCTGGAGGCGATGCTGCGTACAGGCATCACGCCGGTGGTGCCCTGCCAGGGTTCGGTGGGCGCATCCGGCGATCTGGCGCCGTTGTCGCATCTGGCCGCGGTGATGATCGGCGTCGGTGAGGCCTTCGTCGGCGGGCAACGCCTGCCTGCCGCCGACGCGCTTGCGCAGGTGCAGTTGCAGCCGCGCGTGCTGGGCGCCAAGGAAGGCCTGGCGCTGCTCAACGGCACCCAGTTCTCCACCGCCTGCGCATTGGCCGGCCTGTTCGAGATCGAGACCGTGCTGCAGGCCGCGCTGGTCACTGGCGCCTTGTCGGTGGAAGCGGCCAAGGGCTCGGACACGCCATTCGATGCGCGTATCCATGCCCTGCGCGGCCAGCCCGGGCAGATCGCCACCGCCGCAGCACTGCGCGCGCTGATGGCCGATTCGAGCATTCGCGAATCGCACCGGCTGGGCGATGTGCGCGTGCAGGATCCGTACTGCCTGCGCTGCCAGCCGCAGGTGATGGGCGCGGCGCTGGACATCATGCGCCAGGCCGCACGCACGCTGGAGATCGAGGCCAACGGGGTCTCGGATAACCCGTTGGTGTTCAGCGATACCGGCGAGGCCTTGTCCGGCGGCAACTTCCATGCCGAGCCGGTGGCTTTCGCGGCCGACATGCTGGCGATGGCGGTGTGCGAAATCGGCTCGATCAGCGAACGCCGCACCGCGATGCTGGTCGACCCGGCGTTGTCGGGCCTGCCGGCGTTTCTCACCCCGCGCCCGGGCCTGAATTCCGGCTTCATGATTCCGCAGGTCACCGCTGCGGCGCTGGTGTCGGAGAACAAGCAACGCGCGTATCCGGCCAGTGTCGATTCGATTCCGACCTCGGCCAATCAGGAAGATCATGTATCGATGGCAGCGCATGGCGCGCGGCGCTTGCTGGCGATGGCCGAGAACGCCGCACACGTGATCGGCATCGAACTACTGGCGGCCGCACAAGGTTGCGACTTCCATGCGCCGCTGCGCTCCAGCGCCGCACTGGAAGCCGCACGCGCGTTGCTGCGCGCGCAGGTGCCCACCTTGCAGGACGACCGCTATTTCCACCCCGACATGCTGGCGGCCAGCGCGTTGGTGCGTTCGGGTGCACTTGCGCACGCGGTTGCCACGGCATTGCCAGGCGTGGAGCAGCAGGCATGATGCGAGACGCCGCATGAGCGCCCTGCCCTGGCTCGACATCCACCGCGGCGATGCGCCGCTGATCCTCAGCTTCCCGCATACCGGCACCGAGCTGCCCGACGCGCTGGTGGACCAGTTCGTCTCGCCTTGGCTGGCACGTCGCGATGCCGACTGGTGGGTGCATCAGCTGTACGACTTTGCGCAATCGCTGGGCGCCACCACGGTGCGCACCGCGATCTGTCGCTCGGTGATCGACGTCAACCGCGACCCCAGCGGGGCGTCGTTGTATCCGGGCCAGAACACCACCGGCCTGTGTCCGCTGACCACCTTCGACAACCAGCCGCTGTATGCCGATGGCGCCGAACCCGACCAAGCGCAGATTGCCTGGCGCCGCACGTGCTGGTTCGACCCCTATCACGCGGCGATTGCCGACGAAATCGCGCGCCTGCGTCGGCTGCATCCCCGAATCGTGGTGTACGACGCGCACTCGATCCGCTCCTTCATCCCGCATCTGTTCGATGGCGAGCTGCCGCAGTTCAACATCGGCAGCAACGACGACCGCAGTTGCGCTCCGGCGCTGGCCGATGCGGTGGAGCGGCTGTGCCGCAGCAGCGGCTCGAGCACCGTGCGCAACGGGCGCTTCAAGGGCGGCTGGATCACCCGCCACTATGCGCAGCCCGAGCAGGGCGTGCACACGCTGCAGATGGAGCTGGCGTGCCGCGGCTATATGCGCGAGCCGGACGCGATCACCCCGCAGAACTGGCCGACGCCCTGGCTCCCCGCACATGCGGTCGCGCTACGCGCGGTGCTGCGTCATGTGCTGCTGGCCTGCCTGCACTTCGCCAACGCCACCGCTCACTCCTCCGACACCACGCCGCCTGCGGCTCACCGTTGATTGCAAGGAACCCGGCATGACCCGTCACGATGCAACCCGCGTCATCCGCGCCGCCACCGGCACCACGCTCACTGCCAGGAGCTGGCTCACCGAAGCGCCGCTGCGCATGCTGATGAACAATCTGGACCCGGACGTGGCCGAGCGCCCGCAGGAACTGGTGGTCTATGGCGGTATCGGCCGCGCCGCGCGCGACTGGGAATCCTTCGATGCGATCGTCGCCGCGCTCACCCGCCTGGACGACGACCAGACCCTGCTGGTGCAGTCCGGCAAGCCGGTCGGCGTGTTCCGCACACACACCGATGCACCACGCGTGCTGATCGCCAACTCCAACCTGGTGCCGCGCTGGGCCAGCTGGGAGCATTTCAACGAACTCGATCGCAAGGGTCTGGCGATGTACGGCCAGATGACCGCCGGCAGCTGGATCTACATCGGCGCCCAAGGCATCGTGCAGGGCACCTACGAAACCTTCGTGGAGATGGGCCGCCAGCATTACGGCGGCAACCTGTCCGGGCGCTGGTTGTTCACCGGTGGCCTCGGCGGCATGGGCGGTGCGCAGCCGCTGGCCGCGGTGATGGCCGGCGCCTCGTGCCTGGCGGTGGAATGCCGCCGTTCCAGCATCGACATGCGCCTGCGCACCGGCTATCTGGACACCTGGACCGACGACCTGGACGAAGCGCTGCGCCTGGTCGAGGAATCGTGCACGGCCAAGAAGCCGATGTCGGTCGGCCTGCTCGGCAATGTCGCAGACGTGCTGGACGAACTGCTGCTACGTGGAGTCAAGCCGGACCTGCTGACCGACCAGACCTCCGCGCACGACCCGGTCAACGGCTACCTGCCGCAGGGCTGGACGGTGGAGGAATGGGACGCCAAGCGCGTGTCCGCACCGAAGCAGGTGGAAGCGGCCGCGCGCGAGGCGATGGCCAACCACGTCCGCGCCATGCTCACCTTTCATGCCCTGGGCGTGCCCACCGTCGACTACGGCAACAACCTGCGCCAGATGGCGCTGGAAGCAGGCGTAGACAACGCATTCGACTTCCCCGGCTTCGTGCCCGCCTACATCCGGCCGCTGTTCTGTCGCGGGATCGGGCCGTTCCGCTGGGTCGCGCTCAGCGGCGATCCGGACGACATCGCCAGGACCGATGCCAAGGTCAAGGAACTCATTCCCGACGATACGCATCTGCACCGCTGGCTCGACATGGCGGCCGACAAGATCGCCTTCCAGGGCCTGCCTGCGCGGATCTGCTGGGTCGGTTTGGGTGACCGCCACCGGCTCGGTCTGGCCTTCAATGCGATGGTGCGCAGCGGCGAGCTCAAGGCGCCGGTGGTGATCGGCCGCGACCACCTGGATTCGGGCAGCGTGGCCTCGCCCAACCGCGAAACCGAAGCCATGGCCGACGGCTCGGATGCGGTCTCCGACTGGCCGTTGCTCAACGCGCTGCTCAATACCGCCTCCGGTGCCACCTGGGTGTCGCTGCACCACGGCGGCGGCGTCGGCATGGGGTTTTCGCAACATGCCGGCATGGTCATCGTCTGCGACGGCAGCGAGGCCGCCGACAAGCGCCTGGAGCGCGTGCTCTGGAACGACCCGGCCACCGGCGTGATGCGCCACGCCGATGCCGGCTACGCCATCGCCACCGACTGCGCCAGGCAAAAAGGCCTGGATCTGCCGGGGATTCTCGGCTGAGTATCCTCGGCCGCTGTTTCGCCGGCAGCGTGTCCGCCGCACGCTGTCGGCCCTCACCACGCCTACATCACCGGTGCTAGGCGCGCTGTCCGCAGCACGCGCCGACTGGCCGCTACATTCTGTCAGCGGCTTTCATTTCCATCACTGTCTACTGGCAGGCCGATGCAGCAGCAGCCAGCAATGCGTCGTCATCGAGCGCCGGCGCCGCCCCGCTTGCCGGGTAAGCGGCTGCGATCGCCTTCGCCGCGCGATCGGCGTGCGCCTGGATATACCACTGCGATGACGGCGGCAGCGAACGCCCGCGCACCGCCTGCTCAAAGCGATACTGTCCCCAATAGATCGCCAGAGGTTCTTCCAGCGCGTTGAGCGGGTTCGGCAAGCTGGCCGCACCCGGACACAGCCGCATGAAGTTGGCAGCGAGCAGGCGCTTACGCGCCGAGGGTTGCCCCGCAGACAGGTGGTGACTCAATTCGTGCAACACGATCGGCGCCCAGTCCATCGAGGCCGTGCCGACGAGCGCATCATGCTGCGAATACAGCAGCATGGCGCGTCCGCGTACCTTGGCCTGGGTGGTGTCCGGCTCCGGCCACCAGACGAATCTTGCCTGGAACACCGCAGGCTCCGGCACCGCGAAGAACGCCCGCATCTGCGACGCCAACCGCGACACGGCGGGGTTGGACAGTTCCTCGCGCAGCATGCGCGCCTGTTGCTCGAAACGGGCGGCAGCTGTGACCAGCCGCCTGGCGCGTGGAACGAAGCGGGCAAGATACGCACGCAGCATCGCCTGGTCATCCGCCGACTGCTCCGCAATGGCGGCGCTCGCTGCGGCCTCGAATTCTGCATTCCCGAGGAAATGCCGCGAGAAAGGATCCACATCACGGGTGGCCTCTGGCGCAAACACACGGTCGAGCACCTCCGGATCGTCGTCCTTTGCCAGCCCCGAGGTGCGGCGGCGGAAATCTGCATAGGCGACCAGTGCTGCGCGATCGGCCTGATCCAGCCCTCCATGGGTTTCGAAGTAGCTGCGATACACCGGCACCGTAAAACCCGGCAACCAGTCCGACAGGTTATCCAGCAGGTTGAACAGATCCGTGGCTTCGCTGTAACCCACCTGCACCGGTGCCGATGGCGGCACGGGTGGCGCGGCATGCGCGGTGGCATACAGCAACGCCCAGAGCAGTCCGACTGAGCCGATGCCCCGCAGCGTTGGCGGCCAGCGGTCGATCCATCTGCCCATGCAAGGCTCCGGGCTGGCGAATGCGCTGATTCGAGCATGCCGCGACTCCGCCCGCCGCGTGCCGTTCGTCAGGGGGCCGTGAGAGCTTCCGGCATCAGGATGCAAGCGGGGGACATCGTCGTCCATCACATTCCCGACGATTGCCCTCAAGTCCGCGGCGTGCAGGCCGACAAGGTATGCAACGTTTTGAGGAATCTCCATGGGCATCTTGATCTACCTGGTGCCTGCATTCGCGCTCTGGGCGCTGATTGCCACCGTGCTGGCGTTCGTGCGTGGGCGGCAGCTGCGCGCCGAATCCGGCCAGCTCGCCAGCACGCAGGACAGCCTGGCCCGCTACCAGGCCGCGCTCTCGCAGCTGAAGGCGCGCGCGGCCGCCAGCGCGCTGGAACTGGAATCGCTGCAGCGCAGCTATACCGTGCTCAAGCAATCGCTGGAACAGCGGGAACAGACGGCCGCCGAACAGGCGCCGGCCGCTGACAGCCAGGTGATTCCGATGGTGATGGTGCAGCGGCTGGATATCGCCAACGAAATCGGCACGTTGTTCACGCACGTCGCACGGGTGGCACGCAGCCTGCGCCGCTACAGCGCCTACAGCCGCGGCCACACGGCGCCGGAACCGGCCACGGCCCGCTACGACCTGCACTGGCTGGCCGATTGCCTGCACAGCTTCGACCAGATCGGTTATGCCTTGTTGCGCGGCAATGTCGCAGCGCTGATCACCGCCTGCCAGGACCTGCTGTCGATGTACGACCATTACCTGAAGGATGGGTCCGGCTATAACAGCCGCGATACCTTCCAGCGCCTGGGCAGCGATGTGCCGCTGTCGGATGCCACCGATGCCATCCGCTCGATCATCGTCAAGGCGACGCTCGCGCAGGATGTGCGCGATGCGGTGATGGAAGATGCGGCCGCTGCCAACGTCGGGTGATTCGGGAATCGGGAATCGGGAATCGGGAATCGGGAATCGGGAATCGGGAATCGGGAATCGTAAGAGCGTGGATGCGGGGTTCTGTTGGGTCAACAGGTAGATGCATGTTGTTTGGCCACGCTGCGATTGCCCATGAAAAAAGCGCACCGCTTGCGGTGCGCTTTTCGTTTCAGGCTTCGGGAGTGACTAGCAAGCCTCAGCTAGCGCATTCGCTCGCTGCGTGCATCACGGTGCCTTTTGCGGCAGCGCGTAGGCCACCACGGCATCACCTGCAGGCGTCTCCATGAAGTGGTGGCCGCCGGCCATGATCACCAGATACTCGCGGCCGTTGTAGGCGTACACCATCGGGTTGGCCTGGCCACCGGCCGGCAGCTTGGCATGCCACAGCTCCTTGCCGGTGGCCAGATCGATGGCGCGGATCAGGTCGTCGGTGGCTGCGGCAATGAAGATCAATCCGCCGGCCGTCACCACCGAACCGCCATTGTTCGGCGTGCCGATCTCGATCGGCAGACCCGAACGGATACCGAACGGGCCATTGCCGCGTGCGCTGCCGAACGGACGGTCCCACAGCGTCTTGCCGCTGGCCAGGTCGATCGCACGGATGCCGCCATACGGCGGCTGCTTGCACAGCAGCTTGGTGAACGGCAGGCGCCAGCCCGCATTGACGTTGATCGCATACGGCGTGCCGGCCTGCGGATCGCCCGCGCCTTCTGCGCCCCCCGTATCGCCACGCACCTCATCGCGCGGCGCCCAGCCCAGCTTGTCGGCCTTGGCGCGCGGCACCAGCAGGTTGTAGTTGGGCATGTCGTTGTAGTTGGCCACGATCACGCCGCGCTGCGGATCCACCGACACGCTGCCCCAATCCGAACCGCCGTTGTAGCCGGGATATTCGATCGAATGGCGGTCGGCTTCCGGCGGCGTGTAGATGCCCTTGTAGCTGGCCTTGCGGAACTGGATGCGGCAGACCAGCTGATCGATCGGCGTCATCCCCCACATGTCGCGCTCGGTCAGATCCGGCTTGCGCAGCGTGTGGTACAGCGAAAATGGCTGGGTCCTGGCACGCATCTGCGGCTCCACGCCGCCACCCGGTACTGCACGTTCCTCCACGCCCACCAGCGGCTTGCCGGTGCGCCGGTCCAGCACGTACAACTCGCCCTGCTTGCTCGGCAACAACACCGCCGGCACGTTGACGCCGTCCTTGGGGAAGTCGATCAGGCTCGGCTGCGAGCCCAGGTCGTAATCCCAGGTATCGATATGCGTGGTCTGGAAATTCCATACCGGCTTGCCGGTGGTGACATCCAGCGCCACCAGCGAGGTCGCATAGCGATTCTCCTGCGGCGTGCGCGAGCTGCTCCAGTAATCGGCGGTGGAGTTGCCCATCGGCAGATACACATAGCCCAGCTGTTCATCGGCCGCGGCGGTGGTCCACATGTTCGGCGTGCCACGCGTCCAGGTCTGGCCCGGCGGCGGTGCGCCGTTCCAGTCCGGATGGGTCATGTCCCAGGCCCAGCGCAATTGGCCGGTCACCGCATCGAAACCCTCGATCACACCGGACGGCTCGTAACGCTTTTGCCCGTCCAGTACCTGATGTCCGGTGACCACCACGCCGCGCACGATGGCGGGCGGCGAATTGATCGACACATACCCCGGCGGCGTCTGCCCCATGCCGGCGGTGATAGCGACCTGGCCGTTGTTGCCGAAATCCGTACACGGCTTGCCGCTGCCTGCATCCAGCGCGATCAGGCGGCCGTCCAGCGTGCCTTCGATGATGCGCGTGCGGCACAGCGCCGACGCATCGGCCGCCGCCGCTGCCGCGGCATCGTTGGCCGCCGCCGGCACCTGGTAGTACGACACACCACGGCAGGCGGCCGTATACGGAATCGCCTCGTCCTTGACCTTGGGGTCGTAGCGCCAACGCTCCTTGCCACTGGCGGCATCCAGCGCGATCACCTGGTTGCGCGCGGTGCACAGGTACAGGCTGTCGCCCACCTTCAGCGGCGTGGTTTCCGCACCCCAGCGCTTGCTCGGCAGGTCGCCGGTGTGGAAGACCCAGGCCTGCGTCAGCTGCGCCACGTTGTCGCGGTTGATCTGCTGCAGCGGCGAATAGCGCTGCCCGGCCTGGCTGCGTCCGTACGCGGCCCAGTCGTCGTCGGCAGGCGCATTGGCCGGTTGCCCATCAGAGGCCGCAGGCGATGCAGACGCACTGCGCTTGACCAGGCCCGCAGCCATGCCGGCAGCATGTGCCAGCGCACCATCGGCCTCGGTCACTCCAAACGGCACGAAGGCGAGCGCGAAGGCCACCACGAACACCGCTGCCAGGACGCCGGCCACGCTGCGCGACACCGCGCGCGACACGGGGCGCTCCAGCTTCGGCAGCAACAGCGCCAGCACGAACGCCAGGCCGACGATCAAGCCCAGCCGCGGCACCCAGCGCCAGTAGTCGCTGCCCGATTCCCACCATGTCCACAGCAGTGACGCCGCCACCACGGCGGCAAACCACCATGCGCCCGCATTGCGACCGCGAAACAGCAGCACGCCGGCAATCAGCAACGCCGCGCCCGCAGGCGCGTAATACCAGGAGCCGCCCAGCGCGGCCAGCCACACGCCGCCTGTCAGCAGCACGGTGCCCAGCACTCCAATCACGCCTCCCAACGTCGCCAGCGCCCAATGGCCGCGACGGGAAGGACGATGCAATGTCGTCATCAGTTGTTCCTCTTCGATCTGCGGCGACGCAACGCCGCCGCACCACCAACAACCTTCGACCCGCCACGGTGAAAAAGCCGCGTTCTTTGCGACCGGCGTCGAAAAACACTGCGTTGCAGATGTCACCGCGTGCAATAAAAAACGCCGGCTGTGCGCCGGCGTTTTTCTTCAACTGCGTTGCTCGCCTGCTGCGATCACGCTTCGGTCGGTGGCAGCTCGCCTGTGCTGGCTGCCGGTACGCCCGCTGCATCGTCCAGCACATCCTCGGCCTCCTCCAGCGAGGCATCCAGGCGTTCGACCGCCTGCAGCTTTTCGCCCTTGGACAAGCGGATCAAGGTCACGCCCTGGGTATTGCGACCCACGCGCGAGATCTCCGAACCGCGGGTGCGCACCAGGGTGCCGCCATCGGAAATCAGCAGCACTTCGTCGGTGGCGCCCAGCAGCACCGCACGCACCAGCTTGCCGTTGCGTTCGGTGGTCTGGATGCCGATCACGCCCTGCGTGCCGCGCCCCTTGCGCGGGTACTCGGTCAGCGGGGTGCGCTTGCCGTAGCCGTTCTCGGTGGCAGTGAGGATGTAGGCCATGTCGTCGCTTTCGGCGCCGTCGATCACCTCTGCCTCGACGCCGTCCGTGCTTTCCACCACGTCCTCGACACCCTCGTCCTCGACATCGCCTTCGATGCCGCCGGCACGCTCGGCCACGATCAGGCTAACCACCTCTTCGCCCTTGGTCAGGCGGATGCCGCGCACGCCGGTGGCGGTACGGCCCATCGAGCGCACCGTGGATTCGCCGAAGCGCACGGTCTTGCCGTTGGAGGCGAACAGCAGCACGTCGCGATCGCCATCGGTCAAGGCCACGCCGACCAGCGCATCGCCCTCGTCGAGGTTGATGGCGATCTTGCCGCGTGCCAGACGGAACGCGAATTCGCTCAACGGGGTCTTCTTGACCGTGCCGTTGCGCGTGGCAAAGAACACATAGCGGTTGTCGGCGTACTCGCGCACCGGCAGCACTGCCTGCACCCGCTCGCCGGGTTCCAGCGGAATCCAGTTGATGATCGGACGACCACGCGCATTGGAGCCGGCCTCCGGCAGCTGGTACACCGGCAGCCAGAACACCTTGCCGCTGCTGGTGAAGGTCAGCAGCGTGTCATGCGTGTTGACCAGCCACAGCTGGTCGATGAAATCCTCTTCCTTGGTCGCCGCCGCAGACCGGCCACGGCCGCCACGGCGCTGCGCACGATACGCGCTCACCGGCTGGCGCTTGGCATAGCCGGCGTGCGAGAGCGTCACCACCACGTCTTCCGGCGAAATCAGGTCCAGGATGTCCAGATCTTCTTCGCTGTGGCGGATCTCGGTGCGGCGTTCGTCGCCGTACTCTTCGCGAATATTGATCAGCTCGTCGCGGATCACCTGCAGCAGCACGTCCGGGTTTTCCAGGATGCGGATCAGGCCCTGGATCACCTCGAGCAACTGCTTGTACTCGTCGGTCAGCTTTTCCTGCTCCAACCCGGTCAGGCGATGCAGGCGCATTTCCAGGATCTGCGAGGCCTGCACTTCACTGAGCTGGTAGAAGCCGTTGGCCAGGCCCACGCCCGGCGCCAGGTCTTCCGGCTTGGAGGCTTCGGCACCGGCAGCGCCCAGCAGCGCGCCCACCAGACCCGGTTCCCAGGTCTTGGCCAGCATGCGCTCGCGCGCTTCCTGCGGATTGGCCGAGGTCTTGATCAGCTCGATCATTTCGTCGATGTTGGCCAACGCGACGGTCAGACCTTCCA
The DNA here is from genome assembly GCF_003993495.1 of Xanthomonas sp. BRIP62418. NCBI lineage: Bacteria > Pseudomonadati > Pseudomonadota > Gammaproteobacteria > Lysobacterales > Lysobacteraceae > Xanthomonas > Xanthomonas sp. BRIP62418. Next base: position 2,762 of record NZ_QEZG01000061.1, on the reverse strand, counting down.
GCACATGCGCACGCGCACGCGCCTTGCGCAGTTCATAGATGGTGCGGCGGGTCACCACTTCGCGGCGGTGGCGGATGAACGCCTGCAGCATCTGCTTGAGGTTCATCAACTGCGGGCGGCCATCGATCAGCGCCACCATGTTGATGCCGAACACCGACTCCATCTGGGTCTGCTGATACAGGTTGTTGAGCACAACCTCGGCCGACTCGCCGCGCTTGACCTCGATGTAGATGCGCATGCCGTCCTTGTCGGACTCGTCGCGCAGCTCGCTGATGCCTTCGAGCTTCTTTTCCTTGACCAGCTCGGCGATCTTCTCGATCAACCGCGCCTTGTTCACCTGATACGGAATCTCGGTGACGATGATCGCTTCACGGCCATTGTCGGCCACTTCCACATCGGCCTTGGCGCGCATGCGCACGCGGCCACGGCCGGTGCGATACCCGGCAGCGATGCCGGCGGTGCCGTTGATGATGCCGGCGGTGGGGAAATCCGGACCGGGGATGTACTCCATCAGGCCTTCGACATCCAGTTCCGGCGTGTCGATCAAGGCGATGCAGGCGTTGATCGCCTCGGTCAGGTTGTGCGGCGGGATATTGGTGGCCATGCCCACCGCGATACCGGCCGAGCCATTGACCAGCAGGCTCGGGAACCGGGTCGGCATGACCGTCGGTTCCAGTTCCTTTTCGTCGTAATTGGGCTGGAAATCGACGGTTTCCTTGTCGATGTCGGCCATCAGCTCATGCGCCAGCCGCGACATGCGCGACTCGGTGTAACGCATCGCCGCGGCGGAGTCGCCGTCGACCGAACCGAAGTTACCCTGGCCGTCCACCATCATGTAGCGCAGCGAGAACGGCTGCGCCATGCGCACCAGCGTGTCGTACACCGACTGGTCGCCGTGCGGATGGTACTTACCGATGACGTCGCCGACGATACGCGCCGACTTGAAGTAGGCTTTGTTGCTGTGAGCGCCCAGCTCGTGCATGGCGTACAGGACGCGGCGGTGCACGGGTTTGAGGCCATCACGGGCATCGGGGAGTGCGCGGCCCACGATCACGCTCATCGCGTAATCGAGATAGCTCTTGCGCATCTCGTCTTCCAGATTGACCTGGATGATTTCCTTGGCGGTTTCTGCCATTCGGGTTCCGTAAGTGAGGTGGCGGGCCAGCCGGAAAGCCGCGTCGGGGGCGCCTTGGTCACAGGCTGCCGACCCCACGCTCCCGCCGATCGATTCAAGCCCCGGATTGTATCACGAAGGGGCACCACGATGCCGCCGGTTTACCGGCCAGAAACAAGCACTTGCAGGATTTTGACGGGACGATGCGGCGATAGCGCGCCGCACTGGCCTCAGCCGCCGAACGCCGCCTGCATGCGCGCCGGGTCCGGCTGCACGATCACCCCGCGTTCGGTGACGATCGCATCGATCAGGCTGCCGGGGGTGACATCGAACACCGGATTCCAGGCATGGATGCCATCGGCCACGGTGCGCACGCCGCCGACCCCGAACAACTCGCCCGGATCGCGCTGCTCGATCTCGATCTGCTCGCCGCTGGCGGTGTCCATGTCGACCGTGGACGACGGCGCCACCACCATGAACTTGACGCCGTGGTGGCGCGCGGCGATCGCCAGCTGGTAGGTGCCGATCTTGTTGGCGGTATCGCCATTGGCGCAGATGCGGTCGGCGCCGACGATGACCCACTGCACCAGCCCGGACTTCATCAGATGCGAGGCGGCCGAATCGGCGATCAGGGTCGCGTCGATGCCGTCCTGCTGCAGCTCCCACACGGTCAGGCGCGCGCCCTGCAACCACGGCCGGGTCTCGCCGGCAAACACCTTGGCGATGCGCTGCTGCGCCACGCCGGCGCGGATCACGCCCAGCGCGGTCCCGAAACCGGCGGTGGCCAGCGAACCGGTATTGCAGTGGGTCAGCACGCCGCTGCCGGTGTCGATCAACGCCGCACCAAGCGCGCCCATCTGCCGATTGGCCGCCAGGTCTTCATCGGCGATGGCCTGCGCCTCGCGCGCGATCACCTCGCGCCAGTCGGCGCCGGCAGCGCCCAGCAAGCGACGCATGCGCATCAGCGCCCAGGCCAGATTGACCGCGGTCGGACGCGCGGCATTGAGCCGCAACAGCGCCGGTTCGAGTTTCTGCAAGGCTTCACTACCGTCCTCGGCAGCGATGTCGCGCGCCGCCAGTACCACGCCCCACCCGGCCGCGATGCCGATCGCCGGCGCTCCGCGCACGGCCAGCGAATGGATCGCCTCGGCCACGGCGTCGCTGGTGTCGCAACGCACATGCTCGACCACGAACGGCAGCTTGCGTTGGTCGAGCAGTTCCAGGGCATCGCCGGTCCACAGCAGTGGGCGGATATGGTCGTAGCGGGCGTAGTCGATATGGGCGCTGTCGTTCATGCGGACATTGTAAGTCATGCCCTGCCTGCAACCACGCACGCCGACCGTCGTGACTGGGTCCTTGCCCGCTCACCACCGCGGGACCTTACGCGGCATGGATGCCGCGTGCGCCCACACGGACGTATTTGCGGCGTGTCCTGCGATGGTGGGCGGGCGGGCCCCGCAGCAAACTTACAGCGTCGAGGGCGCGGTGCCCTCACCGCTTGCGGGACACGCCGTGAACCCGTCCCTGGGGGCTCGGTGGCGGCATCCATGCCGCCACACGGTCCCGCAACCGGCAAGGGCACCGCACCAGACAATTGGTCGGCGCTCACCTGAAAAGCCGTCTGTCGTGCGGTATGCATCAGACGTGG
>NZ_QEZG01000060.1:0-41720 GCF_003993495.1 Xanthomonas sp. BRIP62418 | reverse complement strand
GTGCCGTCGCTCAAATCCGATGAGGACCTTTGGGGTAACTGCGGAACCAGTCCTGCTCGAACTGCGAGGTCAAGTAAGGCCGCACAAACGCCGACTGTGTGAGGTCCCGCAACCGCTCCTCATGTTGAGGGTCGGCAGGGATTCGTGAGAAAAACAGCCGAATCGGCTCTAACACCATGATTCAACGAGGAAACACCCCTCGACGTCAGGCAGTTCGTGGATTACAGACCTAGGCTTGATCGACCCAGAAGCCGCGTGACACAGGCATTCCTGGAGTACTGCTCAGGAAGGCTCCGACCGTCGCCTGATCCATTGCAGTAGTTCCTCGTGCGGGATCGTACGTCCAGCGTCGACGTCGGCCATACCCTCGCGGGTCCGCCGATCCTTCTCTTCCTCGGTCAATTCCGGAAGGAGTGCTAGTAGCTTGTCTTCAGGGCTCAGAGGCCGATGAGCTGCGCTCAAGTTGGCTTGATTCTCGTGAATATGGGCAGGATCTGGGGATCATCCAAGCCCGCCGGCAAAGGCAGCGATACGTCATGGACCGCCAAGTCGATGATTACGTCCAAATCTGAGCATAAGGGCTGTATGGCGGTGGTCACCAGACGAGCCGCCCGCTCGGCGAAAGCCAGGTCGACCACCAGCCAGATCAGCAGACCGGGAGGCTGTTCGACGCCCCCTGACGAGTTAGTTTCCAGGAGATACGCCGACGAGACGAAGTCGGCGTGCTCAAGGCTGCCGCTGATGGCCGGAGCGAGCCAAGCCGGTGCGGCCTGGGCAGGTCTCACCGCGAACTCCGCCGGCGCCAGCCGTTCCACCCTGGCCAGAAAGCCCGTATCCAACAATGTCGCAACCTCTTCCGGGTACAGGACAACGCCACCGTCGTTGGGATTGAGCATCAACGTCGCGCCGCGAGTACCGGTTAGCAGCTCACGGCCTGATACTCCCAGAATTCTGACAGCAGCCGAGCTGGCCGCCTGCGCCTTGTCGAGCGAGGTAAAGAAAGGGATCGCATCGAAACCGTCAGGATGGCGGAACTGGACCAGTCGCAGTGTCAGAGCGTCGTCCGAGACGGGCGCATGTACGTACACGATCGCATCCATCAGTCGCTTGAAGAATGCGCGTTCCTCGGCTGCACTGTCGCGGGCCCGTTCAAAGGAAGCCTCCAGCGCTGTCTCCGCAGACGTAGTCCCTCTTCCACGCGGCCTGCTCGATTGCTTCATGGTCAGATGCGATGAGGGCCAAGCGGGTACCCGGAGAACCAATCCGCCTCGATCTCGCTGCTCAGGTAGGGTCGCACGAAGGCCGACTGGGTCAGCGCTCGCAGCCGCTGTTCGTGCTCAGCAATCGCCTCGATGTCGCTGACGGTTGGATAGTGCCGCAGCAGTCGACATGCCTCTTGCCGCACCTCTTTGGGCACGGCTTGGCTGGCCGCTAGCTGCCTGAGGAATGCGCCCGCCTGCAGCACATTGCGGGTTCGCTCAGATGGCATCGTCATGACATCAAGAATGACTAGTACTAAGGAATGCTTAGCTTATCGCGTTTGTCGCCGGCCAGCGCACGGTGCAACTATGGACCTTGCGATTCCTGTGTTAATGTAATACAATCAATAACTTACTTCGCATAACGTCGCTTATGTAAAGCCGCGGCGTGGCCGGTATGGTGAGTCTGGTGTCTGAGTGGCTCCGCCCTCGATTGGTGTCTTGCTCACGTTGCGGCTAGCCCGCGCCGGACGCTCCAGCACTGATAGCCTTCAGTTCCGCGAGCATGATGGGCGCAGGCTTGGTAGGTTTCGAGAATCAACCCGGCACGCTTGAGGGGCACCGATGACGCAGCAAACGGATGACTCAGAGAGCGATCCTGCTCAGGCCAAGAAGAATGCTCAGGCGAATTTCGATCGAATGCTTACTGGCATTCCGATGGAAATCCAAGACAGAGAAGCCAGCTTGGCCAGTCGGCTGGCCGCCTTGCCTGGAAGCCCGATAAAAAAGCTGCGCGCCTTGCACAAGGAAATGGAGATCCTGTCCGCTGCGATGGCTCCCTATGTCGCATGCAGTGCGGGGTGCTCGGCATGTTGCCACTACCCGGTGCACCTTTATCCCGTTGAGGCCGAGCTTATTGAGAAGCGCTCCTCGCATTCTCGATTGCCGAAGTCGCTTCCTAGTGCCGACTTCCATGGTTCGCCCTGCCCCTTCCTCATCCAGGAACAATGCTCGATCTACGAGGACCGTCCAATGGTTTGCCGCCAGCATGTTGCGTTGACCAACACGGCGTACTGGTGCGATCCGGTCAGATCGGGCGAAATCACTTTGCCAATGGCCCAACTCTCCAAAGTTCAAGAAGCTTTTCATGAGCTCGTAGCAAAAGATGGCCGCACGACCCCCATGGACATTAGACAGATCTTTGCGGTACCCGGCGAAAGCTCCTAGGCATGGGAGTGCCTGAAAACTTGACCCGACAGCGCCCTTTTATGCGAGATATGCGCGCAACGGGAATGTCAGGACTGATGGAACCGCGCTTCTTGCGTACGCCCACCGTAGCCATAGGCCGAGGCGCGCGCATCGTGGACATGTACATAGCTTGTCGGGTGCACGGGGCCTAACAGGCGCTCAAAGCAGGCGAATACCTCGGCAAGATTCTCTGCCTTCTCCGCTTTGGTGTTGGTCTCATCCGTCACGATGATCTCCAGCGAGAAGCTTGAGACGCCAATCTCGCTCAGCGTCTTTCCTCCGATCAGCCAATCTTCAGGGCGGATATACGTGATGATCGTCGCGATCAGGCCCGCCTTCTTTCCTAGAATCCGGCTGGTCAGATCGCTCACCTGGGTAGATATCTTCGCGGTCAGCGCGGGAGACGAAGATGCAGAGACTTTGATGTTGATCAGAGGCATGAAGGAGCACGTGTGAAGCCGAGAGGCTAGTTGATGGCGATGACCACTTTGCCGATGGGCCTTCCATGTTCCATGCGCGCAAACGCGGCAGCAGCTTCAGCAAAAGGAAAGATGGTGTCGATAACCGGCACGATGGCGTGATCGTCGATGAAGCGGATAAGGGCTTGGGTCATTCTCTTGGACCCCACTACCACTCCGGTGAGCGACTTTCCGCCGATGAGTGAGAATGGATCGATGCTCAATGCAAATCCGCCAGCGACACCACCGATGGTCACGACTCGGCCGCCGGGGCGCAGACTTCGCAGCGAGCGAGCAATCGTGCCGGCTCCACCGATATCCATCACCAGGTCTACGCCGCCGGTGGTGTGGAGCACTGTTTCGTCCCAGTTGGGGTCGGTGTTGTAGTTGATGGTGGACTGTGCCCCTAATGCCACCATGTGCGCGATGCCCTCTTCTCTCCCAGAGAGCACTGTGACGCGCAAACCCGCGGCAAGCGCAAGCTGGACCGCCCAAGTAGACACGCCGCCGGTGCCCTGAATCAGCACATGAGCACCGTCGGGCAGCGCGCCCAACTCAAATAACGCGTGCCAGGCAGTGACTCCTGCACACGCGATCGTAGAGGCTTGCTCCCATGACAAAGTGCGTGGCGCGTGCACCAACGCGCTTTGATCGACCACCAGATGTGTCGTCAGCACACCGTCGATGTTGCCACCCAGCGACATGGACAGCGCTTCGTCACTGGGAAATCCTTCGATCCACAGCGGAAAGAAGATGGGGAGAACGGCATCACCGATGGAGAACTCGGTGACCGCCGGACCTGTAGTGACTACTTGTCCGGCGGCATCCGACAATGGGATGCGGGCTTCACCGGCTCCCATCTGGCCGTGGGCGACGAGTAAGTCACGGTAGTTGAGCGAGGCGGCCTTGACGGCCAGCAAGACTTGGTTATCACCCAAGGACGGGTGCGGAACCTCGATTCTGTGAAGGCTTTGTGGCCCCTGTCCACGGATGACGCGGTAGGCGTGCATGAGGCTCATTCGGCGAGTTTGGTGAGAGGCGGCGACCGAGATGGTGCAATGGCACATCGCATTTTTTGATGGCGCCACTAATGAACAATGTGGGCCGGATAGCCAATCGAGCTGAGTGCTTGCTTTATCAGCTCAAGCGGTCGGCGGGTTTCGAGGCCGATGCGGCGTTGGTCCGGCATGAACTGCGCCCGCATCGAAGGGTCTACGCTCATCAACGCACGTCGAATGGGCGCCACACATGCGCTGCAGGCCATGGCGGGGATATGTAGTCGATGCATGCTTTGCTGCTCCGAGCCGGGCGGACAGCCAGCCTCAGGCTTCCTACTGTGGGAACGTCAATGCCCGTTCGTCGGGCTCGCCAAATCGTCCAGAATCGGACATTCCGGGCGGTTGTCGCCATGGCATCGACTGGCCAGGTCGCGCAGCGTTCGCTGCATGGCCTGCATCTCGGTAATCTTGATCTGCAGATCGTCGATGTGGCCCTGGGCCAGTTTCTTGACCTGGGCGCTGGCTCGCCGGTCATCGCTCCACAAGCCTAAGAGCGATTGGATTTGTTTGATGGAGAATCCCAGGTTGCGGGCACGACGAATGAACCGAAGCCTGTGCACATCGGCATCGGTGTAAAGGCGATAGCCCGCAAAGGTGCGACTAGCCGGAGGGATCAGATCGATCCCTTCATAGTGGCGAATCATCTTGGCGCTGACCTCGCTAAGCGCGGCGGCTTCGCCAATGTTATGCAATCCGGCTTCGCGCGCGTCGGCCAGTTCGGGTCGCAGTGCCTTGGAGCTGCGTCTGGTTGCCATCATGCCTCTCCCACATCGATCTTGGTTGGCTGCCAACGGCGCAACAGCAGCGTGTTGGCAATCACGCTCACACTGGACAAGGCCATCGCTGCGCCAGCGATGACCGGATCAAGCAAGCCCAAGGCCGCCAGAGGAATCCCGACCACGTTGTAACCGAAAGCCCAGAACAGGTTCTGATGGATCTTGCGGGTCGTGCGGCGGGAAATGTCGATGGCATCGGCGATGAGACCCGGCTCAGCGCGCATTAGGGTAACCCCAGCGGCATGCATCGCCACATCGGTACCGGTTCCCATGGCCACCCCCAAGTTGGCGGCAGCCAGCGCTGGCGCATCGTTGACACCGTCGCCGACCATGGCCACCGGTGCCACCTGAGCCAATTCAGCGACCAACGCGGCTTTCTGCTCAGGCAATACATTGGCGCGCACCTCTTGGATGCCCAGCACCTTGGCCACCGAGGCGGCCGCGCCGGGGTTGTCGCCAGAAATCATGACGGTGCGCAAACCCAGCGTGTGCAGCCGTTGAACAGCCGCGGCTGCACCCAGACGCGGCGGATCCTCAAAAGCCAGTATCCCGAGCAACTGCGGATGATCGGTGCCCTGCTCTGCCAGCCAGGACACCGTGTGGCCGGTCTGGCTGAGTAGTTCGGCCCGGGTCTGCAATGCCGTGAGCACGACGCCATGCTCAAGCATCATGCGGGTACTGCCCAGCAACAGGTTCCTGCCATCCACCTTGCCGGTAATGCCGCGGCCAGGCACCGCCTGCACGTCGCGTGCAAGCGGAATGGCGCGCTGGCCCATCACGCTCAGTACGGCCTTGGCTAAGGGATGCTCGCTGCCTTGCTGCAGGGCCGCCGCCAACGGCAACAGATCGGCCGCATGGCCACGGGTGGCAATCTCTTCGGTCAGTACAGGACGTCCTTGGGTCAACGTGCCTGTCTTGTCGAAGGCCACCACCTTTACGGTACGTGCCACTTCCAGCGCCTCGGCATCCTTGACCAGAATGCCCGCTCGGGCGGCCACGCCGGTGCCGGCCATGATCGCGGTCGGGGTCGCCAACCCCAGCGCGCACGGGCATGCGATGACCAGCACCGCTACCGCGCTCAGGATCGCCTGGTTCCAATCACCCGTTGCCAGACCCCAGCCGAGCAGCGTGAGCAAAGCCAGGCCGATCACTACCGGCACGAAGATCGCGCTCACCCGATCCACGGTTCGCTGGATAGGTGCCTTCTTGGCCTGTGCATCCTCCACGAGGCGAATGATCCGAGACAAGGCGGTCTCGGCGCCGATGGCCAGTGTGCGCACCAGGATGCGGCCTTCACCATTGATGGCCCCACCGGTGATGCGATCGCCCTCCCCGCGCGCCACGGGCATGGATTCCCCGGTGATCAAGGACTCATCGACATGCGTGCGGCCCTCCGCGATCACGCCGTCCACGGGGATGCGCTCGCCTGGCCGCACACTGACAATGTCCGAGACGGCAACCTCGTGAATGGCAACCTCGCGCTCTTGTCCGTCCTGATACACGCGTGCGGTGGCTGGCCGCAGTGCTTGCAAGGCCCGGATCGCTTGCGTGGTCTGTTGCTTGGCGCGGGCCTCTAACCACTTGCCCAGCAGGATCAAGGTAATGATGACCGCCGAGGTCTCGAAGTACAGCGCGGCATCGCCGTGGTGTCCGGCATCATTGAACAAGTGATAGACACTCAATCCATAACCGGCGCTGGTCCCCAAAGCGACCAGCAGATCCATGTTGCCCGTGCCGGCGCGCAGTGCATGCCATCCGGCGCGATAAAAGCGCGCACCGATCCAGAACTGCACCGGCGTTGCGAGCAAGAACTGCATCCAGCCCGGCAGCATCCAGTGCTGACCTGCGACCCATCCCAGCATCGGGACGACCAATGGCAGTGAGAGGGCCGCAGCGATCAGCAGTTTAAGGGTGTCACCACTGAGCGCCTGGCGCGCCGGCGCTGTATCGATCTTGCCTTCCAGTGTCTGCGGTTCGACCGCGCGATAACCCGCTGCGCTGACGGCGGCGACCAGGGATGTGACCTCCACCAGTGACGTGGCCCGTATGCGCGCACGCTCGGTGGCCAGATTGACCGACACCTCCATCACGCCCGGCACAGCACGCAGCGCACGCTCTACCCGTGCCACACATGAAGCGCAGGTCATCCCTTCGATGATCAGATCCCGCTCCTGGCTGGCAACCTCATAACCGGCCTGCTTCACCGCCGCGATCAAGGCGGGCAACGCGGCTGCCGGCGCGGTTACCTCGGCCACTTCTGTTGCCAGATTGATCGACGCATCGCTCACGCCGGTAACGGCCCGCAAGCTGCGCTCTACCCGGCCTACACATGAGGCGCATGTCATGCCGGCGACACTGAAGCGATGGGTGGCCGCAGGCACCGGTTGCGGCAAGGTGAGCGTTAAGTCCATGGAGTAAGGGCCAATAGGAACGAGCAGGTAGCCTGAGCCTTCCCATGATGGGAAGGTCAACAACACGGGACGGTTCTCCACTCAACTCGCCTGTCGTTTGACCTTCCCACCGTGGGAAGGCTCATCGTGACAGCGTCGGCAAACCGCCGATGCTTTTGGAGGGTTGTCCATGAATCTCGTTGTTGAAGGTATGACCTGTGGTCACTGTGTCCGAACGGTGACCCAAGCCATTCAGGCCCTTGACCCCCACGCCCAGGTGGACGTCGATCTGGGCAGTGGCATGATCAAGATCGAGGGCCTGCTTGCCGTAGAACAGGCGGTTGAGGCTATCCAGCGGCAAGGCTATGTGATCGCCGCCGTGCTCCCTTCTGAGGCTGGCACGCCGGCCGCCCCGGCCGCATCCTCCTGCTGCGGCGGATGCCACAGCTGAGTCCGCGCGAGGGCTTGATCCTGATCAATGCCAGTCAGCCCCAAGAGGGCTAGACTGGCCATCATGAGAGCTCGCACGTCCCCTACCCTGATCTGCCCAGCGTCCACAGGCGCTGCTTCGGGCGTGTGGGAGCTGTCATGGTGAAGCTGCTGAGGCGATGGCGGCGCCCCCGTTCTCGTGCCCGACTGGCATGGCTGGGACTGTGGGCGCTGCTGCTGCAGCAACTGGCGCTGGTGGCTTACGCCTGTCCGCTGGAATCGGTGGAAGCTGGACAAGCGACCCTGATGGTCGGTTGCGAAGAGATGTCCGCGCCGGATCCCGATGCTCCGGCGTTGTGCGACCAGCATTGCCAGCGCGATCACATCGCCACGGCCGATGCGAAGGCCCCTCAAGTGCCTTACCAGCCCGCGCTGGCCGCCTTCGCGCTCGTGCAGGCTCTGTTGCCACCGGTACACGCGCAGTTCTATCGGGATGTTCCGGTGTGCGTGTCCGATCCGCCTCCCCTGCAGCGCTTCTGTAGCCTGCTGATTTAAGACCCCTCCTGGATTGACCCGTGCTCGTGCTGCATGCGTTGCAGCGCGCTCGTTGTCGTTTGTCCGGAGGTCTTATGGAGATGTCTTTCTTCTTGCGTGCAAGGCGCAGGATGGCGTGTGGATTCGTGTTTGCCTTGGCGCTCAGTGGTCCTGTGGTGGCGGCATCGCCCGCTATCCCGATCAGCTACACAGAAGCCCTACAACGGGCGCTTGCTAACGCCCCAACCCTGCAGGTGCGTCGATCCCAGATCGATGCCAGTACCGAAGAAGCCGCGCGTGCTGGCGCGCTGCCCGACCCACGTTTGATCGTGGGGCTGGCGAACTGGCCTGTCAGCGGACCCGATGCCTTCAGCCTGCGGGCCGATGAGATGACCACCCAGCAAGTCGGTCTGATGCAGGAGTTTCCTGCGCGTGCGAAACGACGTGCCGAGCACGCGCTGGCGCAAGCGACGCTGGCGCAAGCGCGCTCACTGTCGATGGCCGAACAGCAGATGGTGGCCCAAGCGGCCGCGCTGGCCTGGATCGAGCTGTGGAGTACGCAGCAAGCCGTAGATGCGTTGGAAGGTTTGCGCGAGCCGGCACGCATAGCCGAGCGTGCGGCGCGTGCTCGCTTGGCAGGTGGCACGGCCGGGGCCAGTGACGTGCTTGCCGCCCAGGCCGTCCTACTGCAGTTGGACAATCGCCTGGAGCAGGTACATGCGGAGCACGCCGCGGCGCAGGCCGGCCTGGCGCGGTGGTTAGGTATTGCACCAGAGGCGATCTTGGCCAGTGGTGCGGCACCGGATTTTTCGCAGTTGCCATTGGAGCCCACCCAACTGCTGGCCAAACTGGACCAGCACTCGCCACTACTGGGCTGGGAGGCACGCCAGAGCTTAGCCCAGGCCCAGGTGGATGCGGCCGTGGCCGAAACCCGCCCGGATTGGAGTGTGGAGCTCACCTACGGACGTCGCGAGCGCGCACCCGACGGCATGGCGCGCAGCGACATGCTTATGGTGGAAGTGGGTGTGGGCCTGCCGCTGTTCCAGAAGAACCGCCAAGCACGAGGCATCGCGGCACGGCGGGCCGAGCTGGAGGCAGTGTCCGCAGAGCGCGATGAGGCCCGGCGCATCCAAGCCGAGTCGGTGCAACGCGCGATAGCGCGATGGCGCGGGTTAACCGGCCAATTGGAGCGTCAGAACACGCAGAGCCTGCCTTTGGCGCGCGATCGCGCGCGCACGGCGTTGGCCGCCTACGGCGCCGGTGCCGACCTGCAGCCGTGGCTGGAAGCGCGGCGCGATGAGATCGAATTGAAACTGGAGAACGCCCGTCTGCTGGGCGAACAGGGCCGTGCCTGGGCGGCACTGGCCTATCTGCTTCCCCATGAGGAGAACACGCCATGAGCCCGACCAAGACGCGTCTCACACAGCTCGCCGTGGCCCTCGGGTTGCTGGCGCTCGGCTTTGCCGGCGGCTACGCCAGGATGACTCGAACCTCTGATACCACCCCGCCCACCGGCACGAGCGGCGCAGATCAAGCACGCAAGGTGCTGTACTGGTACGACCCCATGGCGCCGGAGCAGCGATTCGACAAGCCGGGCAAATCTCCGTTCATGGATATGGAGTTGCTGCCCAAATACGCAGATGAGGCCATGGGGGGCGGAACGCAGATCGATCCGCGCCTGCAGCAGAACGTGGGCATACGCACTCAGGAAGTGACGGTAGAGTCACTAGGGACTGCCGTACGCGTGCCGGGCACACTGACGTGGGATCTGACCCAGGAAACCCTGGTCAGTGCGCGCATGGAAGGCTTGATCACCCACGTGCAGGTAAAGGCGCCGTTTACCGAGGTTCGTCGTGGTCAAGCGCTGGCCACCGTGCAGGCCCCGGCATGGAACGCGGCCATCGCCGAAGCACATGCCCTGAGCCAAGCTCAGTCCGCGGGTGCGCGTGAGCTACAGGGTGCGGCGCAACAACGGTTGCGTTCGTTGGGTGTTCCTTCTGGCGCCTCGGCCAGAAGTGGCGTCGTGCTTGGCGCAGACCACAGTGGTGTCGTGACCGAGATCCTGGCACGCGAGGGGCAGACGGTGATGCCCGGTACGCCACTGTTCAAGATCAATGGGCTGGACACGCTGTGGCTGGAGGCCTCGGTGCCCCAGGCAGCGCTGGGCACCTTGCGGCCGGGGACCTCAGTGCAGGCCACGGTCAGTGCCTGGCCGGCAGAGCGCTTTGCCGGACAGATCCATGCGTTGCTTCCCCAGGTCGACATGGCTAGTCGCACGCAGCGGGCGCGAATTGTGCTGCGCAACCCGCAGCGTCGGCTGGTGCCGGGCATGTTCGCCGAGGTTCTGGTGCAGCCCGATGCCGAGCAGGCCCTGCCAGTCGTTCCCACGGAGGCGCTGATCGCCACCGGGCGGGACAGCCGGGTCATCGTGCAGGATCCGGACGGGAGCTTTCGGCCAGTGCGGGTGAGTGTCGGACGTAGCGTGCAAGGGCGCACGCAGATCGTGGCAGGCTTGGCCGGTGGTGAACGCGTGGTCGTCTCGGGTCAGTTCCTGCTCGACTCTGAAGCCAGTCTCTCCGGTGCGTTGGAGCGCCTGGGCGCTGCACAACCGACAAGCCCTGCCAGCGCATCAGGTGTGCACGAGCGCCATGACGCCGGGCACGACCCTCGCACTGTCGTGCCGTCACCGTCCAGACAGCCTGCGCCTGTCGCGCCAGGGACCTCCACCTCTACGCCGCCGCGCTGCCCTGTGCAGTATTGGTATGACCCGATGGTGCCGGAGAAGCATTTCGACAAGCCGGGCAAGTCACCGTTCATGGATATGCAGTTGGTACCCAAGTTCGGCCCCGCCGCAGCCGCTGATTGCCAGGCAAGCGACGTCATGTCCGAAGCGATGGAGGGCACGCCATGATCGCGCGCCTGATCCATGCTTGCATCGCCAATCGCGTGCTGGTGCTGGTTGCCGCCGCGCTGCTGGCGGTGGTCGGTATCTGGTCGGTAAAGAACACGCCGCTGGATGCGCTGCCGGACCTGTCCGATACCCAGGTCATCATCCGCACGCAATGGGCGGGGCAAACCCCGCGCATCATCGAAGACCAGGTGACCTACCCGTTGGCCACCACGATGTTGTCCGTCCCGGGCGTGAAGGCGGTACGCGGCTTCTCCTTCTTCGGTGATTCGTTCGTCTACATCCTGTTTGACGATGCCACTGATCTGTACTGGGCTCGCTCTCGAGTGCTCGAGTACTTGAGCCAGGTGCGCGATCGACTTCCACCGAATGTGAATCCGGCGCTGGGTCCTGATGCGACAGGACTGGGCTGGATCTACCAGTACGCGCTGGTGGATCGGACCGGTCAACGTGATGTGGGGCAGCTGCGTGCGTTGCAAGACTGGTTTCTTCGTTATGAGCTAAAAACCGTACCGGACGTGGCTGAAGTAGCCAGTGTGGGCGGTGCGGTGCGCGCTTGGCAGATCCAGCCGGATCCGCAGGCGTTGGCGGCCCGTGGACTGACGGTGGCCGAGCTCATCGAGGCGGTGGATGCGGCCAACGGCGCTACCGGGGGCTCCGTGATCGAACAAGGCGAAGCCGAACTGATGGTGCGTAGCGAAGGCTACCTGCGCACACAGGAGGCATTCGAACAGGTGCCGGTAACCAGCAACGACGGCATCCCCGTCTTGCTCGGCGAGGTGGCCACGATCAGTCGGGGGCCGGTCTTCCGTCGTGGTATCGCAGAGTTGGATGGTCAAGGTGAGGTGGCCGGCGGCGTGATCGTCCTGCGGACCGGCAAGGATGCCTTGGGGGCCATTCGGAACGTCAAAGCGCGACTGCAGGCGTTGCAATCCAGCTTGCCCGAGGGCGTGGAAGTGGTGCCGGTGTACGACCGCTCCGAGCTGATCCAGGATGCGGTACGCAACCTCACCCACAAGCTTGGCGAAGAGTTCCTGGTCGTAGCGCTGGTATGCCTGCTGTTCCTGTGGCACCTACGCTCGGCGTTGGTGGCCGTCATCACCCTACCCTTGGGTATCCTGGCGGCCTTCATCGTGATGCACGCCCAGGGGATCTCCGCCAACTTGCTGTCATTAGGCGGCATTGCCATCGCCATTGGTGCGATGGTCGATGCAGCGGTGGTGATGATCGAAAATGCACACAAGCATCTGGAGCACTGGCGGGAGGAGCAGGGCCGGGAACCTCAGGGTGAGGAGCGCTGGCAGTTGATGGCCCGCTCGGCGGCCGAGGTCGGACCGGCCCTGTTCGCCAGCTTGCTGGTCATCACCCTGTCTTTCGTGCCGGTTTTTGCCCTGCAGGCGCAAGAAGGGCGATTGTTCTCGCCCTTGGCCTACACCAAGACCTACGCGATGGCCGCCGCAGCAGGGTTGTCGGTGACCTTAATCCCGGTCTTGATGGGCTACCTGATCCGCGGCCACATCCGCCCGGAACAGCAGAACCCCATCAATCGCATCCTGATCGCTGGCTATCGGCCCATCCTGCTGTGGGTCCTCAAACATCCCGGTGTCACCTTGCTGCTCAGCGGCCTGCTGCTAGTGCTCACCTTGATCCCCTTTAGCCGGTTGGGCAGTGAGTTCATGCCGCCCTTGGAAGAAGGCAGCCTGTTGTACATGCCCACGGCCCTGCCCGGCCTGTCCGCCGACAAGGCCCGTCAGTTGCTCCAGCTCTCGGGCCGGATGATCAAGACCGTACCGGAGGTTGAGCACGTGTTCGGCAAGGCGGGCCGTGCCGAAAGTGCGACCGATCCGGCCCCGATCGAAATGTTTGAGACCACCGTGACCTTCAAGCCGCGGGATCAATGGCGCCCGGGCATGACCCCTCAGAAGCTGCGCCAGGAGTTGGACGCAGCGGTCAAGATTCCCGGTCTGACCAACCTATGGGTCCCGCCCATTCGCAATCGCATCGATATGTTGGCCACCGGCATCAAGAGCCCGATTGGGATCAAGGTCTCCGGACCGGATGTGGAGCAGATCGAGCGCCTGAGCCAGCAGATCGAGCAGGTGGCCAAGACCGTGCCCGGCGTGAGTTCGGCACTGGCCGAACGCGTCACGGGTGGGCGCTATGTCGATGTACAGGTGCGTCCGGAAATCGCTGCACGTTACGGATTCACTCAAGGCCAACTCCAGCAACTGATTGCCACGGTCGTTGGCGGCGATCCAATCGGGGAAACGATCGAGGGGCGCGAACGCTATCCCATCGTCTTGCGCTACCCCCGTGGCCAGCGTGACTCGTTGCAGGCCTTGCAGGATCTGCCGCTGATCGCGCCAGGCGGTGTGCAACTGACCATGAGCCAGGTGGCGGAGCTGTCAATCAGCCCAGGCCCGCCGATGCTCAAGAGCGATAACGGCCGGTTGGTGGGCTACATCTACGTGGATGTGGCCGATCGCGACTTGGGATCGGTGGTCCAGGACCTGCAAGCCGCGGTGCAGACTCAGGTGAGTTTGCCTGCCGGCTATGGTCTGGCCTGGTCGGGGCAGTACGAGTATCTGCAACGGGCATTGGCACGCCTGCAATGGGTGGTGCCCGCGGCGTTGGCGATCATCTTCCTGGTCATCTGGATGGTGTTTCGCCGGCTTAGCGATGTATCCATCATCCTGCTCAGCTTGCCCTTGGCGTTGGTGGGCGGTTTCTGGTTGATCTGGGGGCTGGGCCATGCGATTTCGGTGGCCAGCATGATCGGATTCATCGCCCTGGGCGGCGTTGCGGCTGAGTTCGGCGTCATCATGCTGCTGTACCTGCGTCATGCCTGGGAGCAGCGCTTGGCCAGCGGTGCGCCGGAAGATGTGTCTACCCTCCAAGAGGCTATCTACGAAGGTGCCGTGCAACGGGTGCGCCCGAAGGCGATGACGGTAGCCGTCATCCTGGCCGGGTTGTTTCCGCTTTTCGTCGGTGCCGGTGCCGGCTCGGAGGTCATGCAACGTATCGCCGCGCCGATGCTGGGTGGCATGCTCACCGCACCGGTGCTCTCCATGGTGGTGATTCCCGCAGCGTTCTATCTGGTGCGGCGACGTGGATTGCGCGCGGCGCGGGGCGACCAATGAGAGACAGACTGAGCACTTGAGGTCCGTCCCCACAAAAAGACGCCAGTCATGGAAGAAGTCATGACTGGCGTCAAAGGGGAGAGTACCGCCTACGTGCTTACTTATCAGTGCCCGGCGTGCGGGGAAATCTCAAAGCTCAGCGACGCCCGATCCGACACAAAATCCAACCCTTTTCTTGTAGAGGGCATCATGTGATTGGTGTGGATGTACCAGGTCTTGGCGGTGGTCACCTGGAAACTGGCTTGGCCCTGGGCATCGGTGCGCAGGAGCGTAGCGCTACCGTGCCCGCCCTTGACCGGTGCGTCAGCGCGATGGCCGACGTACACGCGCAGGTTGGGCACTGGCGTGCCCTGCTGCAGCACCTGGAAAGACAGCTGTTCGCCGACCTTCACGCTTCCAGGATTGCGGGCCAAGCGGATCTCCAACGGATAGCCCAGCGAGGCAGCGAAGTCGTCGGTCAGTTTTGTGCCCACCTGTCCAATGGCACGGGCATGCTTGGTATAGCTATAGGTGACCCCTTTGGGGAACTTGCTTGCATCATAGGTGGCCAGCGTATCGGGCAAGTCTTCCAGCTCCAGGTACTTGCCGAACTCGCTGGCCGTACGGGTACTGGTGGAAGCCATCGTCGAGACACCCAGCAGATGGGTGCCCTCGCCCGCCGGATGCACGGTGAGCTGGCTTTGCTTGCCGACCTCTTTCCAACTGGCCAAGTCCGGGGCAGCCTTAGCGCCGCTCTGACTCAGCGAAACGTCCTGTAGACGCGTTCGGGGGACTGCACCTGCACTTTCATCGAAGGTGCCATTGTTCACCAACGCGGTGTTCGCCTCGCCCGCTGCGGTACCGGGCTTGGAGAAAGCGACAAACAGGTCGTGCGCGCCGGCGCTGCCGGCCACGGCGAACAGCAGTAGTGCGGCGGATAGTTGCATGTTTCTCATGATGTGTAGCTCCTTGGGATCGTGGCTTACCAGTGGTAACCAAAGCGGACATTCCAGCGACGACCCAGCAAGTCGTACGTCATGGTGTCGGTGTTGGCGTTGGGGTTGTTCTGCACGAACGGCGCCTTCTTATCGAGCAGGTTTTCAACGCCGGCGGAGATGTCCCATTTCTTCTTGATGCCGTAGCTCAGTTGCAGGTTGTGGTACACCACGCTGGACACATGCGAGCCGATCGTGCCGGGCACGGCGATGATGTCGTCAGCGCTGCCGATGTACTGCGCCGAATAGACGCCGGTCCAACGGTTTTTGCCCATGCGCAGTGAGCCCAAGCCACGCCACTGGGTGTAGCTACCCAAGCCGCTGGTGATCTTGCCGGCGTACTCAATGGTGGTAGCACCGGCGAAGGGAGTGACGTCATAACGCTCGAGATACGAAGCGTCCAGACTCGCGCTGGCCTGCCAGCCGGCCACATCGAACTGATATAGCACGCCGATATCCACGCCTTCGGATTCCTCGCTGGCCGCATTGACCTGCTGGGACGAGAGGTAGTTGACCTCACCGGTGACCGGATCACGGGTAAAGTTGGCCGGTGAGCAGAACGGATGGGCCAAGTTCGGCGTGGTGTAGCACGCACGCAGCTTGACCGACCCTTCAATGCTACGGATCGCGTTCTCGATGCGGATACGGTAGTAATCGGCCGTGAGCGTCAGTCCCGGCGCAAACCCTGGGGTCCACACAAAGCCTGCCGTGAAGGTTCGCGCATCTTCAGGCTTGAGGTCGGGATTGCCGCCTGTCGTGGTGAGGATAGTGTTGCCCAACTGACGAAAGTTGGTCGGCACGCCCGCGGCTTGGCAGTTGGCCCGAATGACCGAGTCGGCCGGTAACGTGCTCCAGTTGCTGCACGGGTCCAGCGTAGTCAGGCTGCCTTGACCGATGCCACCGAACAACTCCGGAATGCTGGGGATACGAAAAGCCGTTGCGTAGTTGAGACGAATCTTGAGGGGTTCGGCCACCTGCCAATCCAGCCCCACCTTGTAGTTGGTGTCACTGCCGAACAGGTCGTAGTCGGAGTAGCGGCCGGCCAGGTTCAGGGTTGCGTAGTCCACCAACGGGACGTCCTGCAGCAGCGGGACGGCAAACTCGACAAAGGCTTCCTTTGCCGAGTACTCACCTTCGATCGGATCCTGACGCACGATGTTGGCGCTGCCGTTGACTACCAGCGGATCTGGGTACAGCCATCCCCGTTCCTTGCGAAACTCCACGCCCGAGGCAAACGCAACGCTACCGGCAGGCAGATCGAACAAGGCACCGGAGACCGTGCCGCTCACCCCTTGCTGGCTATTGCCACCGGATCCACGCTGGGTAAACAGGATGTAATCCAGCACTTCGGGAGTCAGGTTGCCGTAGCCCAGGTAGTTGCCGCACGGAATAGCCGCCCCTGGTGTGTTGCTGCACAGGCTGGTGTTGAGAGTGTTCTCTACCCGATCCAGGTTGGCGATGTTGGTCGAGCTGTCTGTGGCCGAATTGCGCCCCCAGTTCAACGCCACATTCCATGCCCAGTTATCGCCCCACTGCCCTTCCAGCCCTAGCACGGTGCGGAACGTATCGACCTCTTGCTCGGTGATGCGCGCTCCAGCCTCTTCCAACCGACGGCGCTCCAAGGTCAGGTTTTGGCCGGTGGGGTTGGTCGGATTCGTGGCGGCAATCCGGATCGTGCGATAGACGCCCAGGGTGTTGGGCGAGGCACGCTGGTTGGACTGGCGATTGGTCGCCATCAGTTCGGTGAAAAGGCGCGTGTTCTCAGTCAGGTCGAACTGGCCAAAGCCACTAAGCCCAATGCGTTTGATCGGGCTGACGGCATTGAGCAGCAGGTTGTAGTTGTAGTTGTGCTTGGCGGGATCGTAGAGCTCGTAAGAGCGCGGATCTCCATTGGGATCCTGATTGAAGTTGACTACCCGCCCATCGGCCAAGCGTGCACGACCGCCGATGGTGGATGAGTTGCCCACGCACTGCAGCGTGCCCGCCACTACGCCCAGCGGGCACGGCGCGCGCGAGGCCATGGTGATGGTGCCACTTTCGGCATAAGTCAGGGCGCCAGACATTGAGCTGCGCTCGCCGGTGGTACCGAAGGCCAGGTTGAAGGAGCCGATCTCGCCATCACCCTGGAAAGTCTGACCGTTCCGGGTGGATAGCTCCACGCCATCCATTTCCTTGCGCGTGATGATGTTCACCACGCCGGCTACGGCATCGGCACCGTAGATGGCAGATGCGCCGTCCTTCAGGATTTCGATGCGATCAACTAGGGCCAAGGGCACCACGTTGAGATCCACCGAGTTGTTGGCGCCGGTACCACCGTTGACTACGCGTCGGCCGTTGAGCAGCACCAAAGTGCGGTTAACGCCCAAGCCACGCAGGTTGATCTGGGTGGTGCCGTTACCGTTTCCCGTCCAAAAGTTGTTGGATTGCGAGCCGGCTGCACCGGCCGATGCAGGCAAGCGCTGGAGCAGCGTCTCTACCGACACAGCACCGGAGCTCTGGATAGTCTCGGCATCGATGACCGTGGTGGGTCCCACACCGGACATCTGAGCGCGTTTGATGTGACTGCCGGTCACTTGGACCGCATCAAAGGTGGTGGGTGAAGCGGTCGACGGCGCAGAGGCGTCGGCGCCACCGGAGAGGGAGGCGCTGTAGGCATCCGGACCGGCTTGCCCTACACCGGAGGACGGTGCGTTGCGCGCCGGCTTCGGCGTGTTGGCTCCTTCTCGCACGATCGCCAGCGCGCCGCTTTGATCACGCTTGACCGTCAGTCCCGTGCCGGCGAGCACGCGGTTCAGCGCTGCATCCTGGGACATGTCCCCGCGTGCGCCTGCGGTGCGTCGATCACGAACGTCTTCGCTCAAGTAGACCAGACGAACGCCCGATTGCCGGGCATAAGCTTCCAGCGCGACTTTCAGGTCCCCTTCGGGAATATCAAAACTGCTCGTTTGTGCAGCGGCGGAGGCCGCGATGACCAGACCACACATGACAGCCAACGCTGTCCTCGCCACTTTCGTACGTGCCATGCATTTTCCCCAGGTCGGCGCGAATCGGCCTGATATCTGTGACGAGAGGACGGCACGCTTCCGGTATGAAATATTTCAGATTGATGTCTGTGGGCGTCTCACTGCGGCTGGGAGACGCGAATCTGATCCCCCTGCGTCTCGACGCGCAGGTTGAAGCCCGTGGCCAGCAGACGTGCGAAGGCATCGACACCTGTGGCATCGAAGCTGCCGCCCACACGCATGTGGGCCGTTTCCGGATCCATCAGCACCAACTGCTTGTCGTTGTAGCGATTGAACTGGGCCGCCACATCCGCCAGCGTGGTTTGATCGAACTCCAGGGTTCCATGGCGCCAGCTCAAGGACCGGCGCACTTTGTCCTGAGCGTTTACCGCCACCAGCGTGCCCGCCGGCTTGCTGTACAGCAGTCCCCCGCCTCGCACTATCACCGGCGGCCGGCCGGGCTTGGCCACCATCGGCTCGACGCGCACCTTGCCCTCCAGCACCGCCACTTCCAGGCGCTCGCGCTCTTGCCTGACGGAGAACTTCGTTCCCAAGACCACCACCTTGTGGTCGCCGGCATGGATCACAAACGGATGCGCAGGGTCTGGCTTTACGTCGAAAAAGGCTTCGCCTTTGTCCAGCCATACATGGCGCAGCGAGGGATCCACCTGCGCGCGGAGCTCGGTGTGCGTATTCAGTTCCACCCGCGAACCGTCCGACAAGGCCACGACTTCCCGTCCCCCAACCTCGGTGGTGTAGCGAGTACCCGGCCCCCACCAGGGCATGTTCAGCAGTACGGCCAGCATTGCCACCGCCGCGGCCGCTGACCAACGCACCGGTGAGGCCCAACGCCGCGTGCGGGGTGATTGCACGCCGCGCACGGCCGCCAGTCGATCGGCTCGATCCCAGACCGACTTCAAACGAAGCCAGGCCACACGATGGGCCGTATCCTGCCCCAACCAAGCATCAAGCTGCCTCTGGTCCTGCGCGGTCCACTGCGAAGATTGGGCGCGATTGATCCACTGCGCAGCAACTTGTTCGATGTCGTTGTGCGGGCTCATGGGTGCGAACGTTCCTTGTTGAAGCGCCGGGCCGGGCGCTGAATCTTGCCGGTACCGCCAAGCATGAAGTCCGCCAATGCGCGCATGCCCAACAACGTCTGGCGCTCCACCGTATCTTCGGCAATCCTCAGGCGGCTGGCCACTTCGCGTTGGCTCAAGCCGTAGATCTTGCGAAGCTCGACGATCTGCCGGCATTTGGCGGGCAGTTTCTGCAAGCCTTGCTGGAGGCGCCGTAACTCATCGCGTGCACCCAGATGCCGCTCCGGCGTCACCTCATCGCTCTGCATCACCGCCTGCTCGACATCGGCCATGGCTTCAATGGACACGATGCGTGAGCGGCGGATGCGATCAATGAGCAAGTTGCGTACGGTGGTCATGACAAAAGGTTTGGCCTGCGACGGCAGACCCCGACGCGCGGCTTCATATATGCGTGTGTAAGCCTCCTGCCGAAGATCAGGAATCTCGCTGTCCTCATGCCCATGCCGGCGCAGAAAGGCGTGGATCAAGCCTTCCAGCGGCAAGACATGGGCGATGAACCACTCATCCAGTGCGGTGGTCACCAGGGTACTCGCTGATTCATCGGGCAGGCTCAAGCACGTCCATTCACTAGGACGAGCGCGGTCAGGAAATCCGGTACACCGCAGCACCCGCCGGCCTGCTGGGCCGGCGGGTGCTGGGATCAGATCTTGAAGTCGTCGTACGCCACCTGGCTGTCGGGTACCCCCAGCCTGCTCAGTAGCTCTCGGGTGGCCTTGAGCATGGCCGGCGGTCCGCACAGGTAAAACTCGCAATCAGCCAGGGCCTGATGGGCTTTGAGCAGACGATCATGGGCCACTTCGTGAACCAGACCCCGCAAGAGGGCATCGTCGTTCTGCGCCTCATCCGAGAGCACCAGATGCCAGGTAAAGTTCGGGTGCTGCCCGGCCAATTGCTCCATCTCCTCGATGTAAGGCGCCTCCTTAAGGCTGCGTGCGCCATACCAGAAGTGGATCCGCTCACCGCCCTGCCCCGCCAACAGCGTCCGAATCATCGCGCGCAGCGGCGCCATGCCAGCGCCGCCGCCGATGAACACTTTCTCCCGCCCGTGGGGTTTGAGCGCGAAGTCGCCGAAGGGGCCGCTGAAAGAAACCCGATCCCCCGGGGAGAGCGTGTACAGGTAGGTCGATCCCCTGCCCGGCGGTTGCCGCTTCTTGTCCGATCTGCCGGGACTGAAGCGCGCCAGCAACGTCAGACGACCCTGCGCCTGATCAATGGGCAAGGCCAAGGAGTAGGCCCGGCGTACCGGCTCGCGATTGACCAGCTTTTCCGGCAGATCCACGCCGGCCCAATCCTGATGGTGGTGTTCGGGTCGCACCAACTTGTGAACAGGCACGTCGTAATCGGGCACGTGCACCTGCAGGTAAGCACCGGGTTGATACTCCGGTCCGGCAGCCTCGTCGGGCTTGAGCACGATCTCGCGCAGGAACGGGGTCACCGCCGTAACCTGCTCCACGGTAGCCGCATACTCGGTCCATAGGCTTGCCCCGCCGGCCACCTCGACATCGGTGTCTTCCGTCACGGCCAGGTTGCAGGCCAGGCGATAGCCCATCTTGACCTTGCTGGCGCCCAGGTGGGCGCGATCGGCCGCGGTGGCTTTGGGCGCCGCGCCGCGGAAGCGCACCTCGCACAGGCCACAGCTCTGCCCTCCTCCACAGTTGGACGGCAGTTGCACGCCCTCGCGTGCCAGCGCGACGTAGACGTTGTCGCCTGCCGACGCCCGTACGGTGCGCAGCCGTGTCCCGTCCGGACCGAATACCGACAACTCGCGGGCCGGACGCCAGCGGCGCGGCACGAACTCGCTCCAGTGGAAGCTGGCAAACAGCAGCCAGATGCCGGTCAGGGCCAACCACAGACCGCCGATCGCTGCGGTGACCACCAACGGGTTGTTGAAGTTCTTGCGCCCGGTGTAGTCCATGATGTGCAACATCCAGAACACATCGAACAGACGCCAGGTCTTGTTGCGGTGGTAGAGCACTTCGCCCGTCTGGGCAGACAGGTACACCGTGGTGTCCTGCGTGTCATCGGTGTCCACACGCCACAGACGCCCCTCGTGATCGCGCACCTCCCCGCTCCACTCCAACAGGCGCGGCGCTTTCAGCGTGCCCGGTCCGGTGTAGGAGGCCTGAGCCAGGCGGGTGGCCCAGGCCGAATCCAAGGGGATCGGCTGGCCCGTAACGGCGTTGGCCAAGGTGACACCTTGCGCATCGGCCAATTGGTACACCGGCGTGTCCAACAGCCAGCCAGAACTCACGCGGCTGATTTTCTTGTTGCCACCCAGAAAGCTGGCCGGCGATCGGGCGTTGGCGGGCCAGTCATGCGCGGCATGCGCGTGGGCCTGGAACTGATGGCCCTGCACCTGATCGTGGTCCAACCAGCTCATCATCACGCCACTGGCCATCCAAAGCAGCAACTGCAGGCCGATGATCAAGCCGACCCATTTGTGCAGCGTTCTCATCCAGGGCGTCATGCTGCGGCCCTCCTGCGGAAGCTGTAGAACAACAGCCAGGCGCCACTGAGCACGAACACCAGTCCGACCGCCGAGGCCACGCGCAACAGAGTGTTGTTGACGTCCGAGCGCGCCTCGTAGTCCATGATGTGGAACATCCACAGGAAATCGAACCAACGCCACAGGCTGTGCCGCCGCGCCAGCAACTCGCCGCTATAGGGCGAGAAGTACAACGTCGTTTCACCGGCATCGGCGTAGTGCACGGCCCACATGGGAACCGGGCGGGTGGCGACTTCCTGCGGCGCCTGCGTCACCCATTCAACCCGGGCTACCGGCGCTTGGCCCTGGTACACCGCCTTGGCCAGCGCGATCGCCATCTGCTGATCGCCCGGCGAGAGCACATGGCCGGTCGTAGCGTCGAGCAGGTAAATCTTGTCGTGGGCATGGATTTCATAGACATCCCGCTCTAGCAGGCGCTTGAGCTTGACCTGGGTCATGCCCGAGTAGCGGCGCTGCAACTCCTCACCTGACAAGTGCGTGGGTGCGACCAGCGGTTGCTGATGCGCATGGGCCAGGTGATCGCCATGGATGATGTCCAAGGAAATGACCGTCATGTACACGCCGCTGATCATCCACAGCAGCGCTTGCACGCCGATGATCAGGCCAATCCATTTGTGGGCCTTACGCGCCCAGAAAGCCGATTTCATAGTGATCTCGTTCGACAGGAAGACGACACCTGCCCCCGTCACACGGACGGGGGCAGGTGAAGCGGGCCTTACCAGTGGTAACCCACGCGTGCATACCAACGACGACCCAGCAGGTCATACGTCATCGTGTCGGTATTGGCGTCGGTGTAGCTCTGGATGAACGGGGCTTTCTTGTCGTACAGGTTGTCGATGCCGAAGGACACATCGAAGGTCTTGTTCGGTGCGTACTTGAGCTGGACATTGTGGTAGGTCACGCTGGGGGCATGATCGCCAATGTCGCCGGGGCTGGCGTTGATGTCATCCGCCTTGCCGATGTACTGCAAGCTGTAAGAGCCGGACCAGGCTTCGCGCTCCATCGTCAGCGAGGTCAAGGCGCGCCAGTGAGTAAAGCTGCCACGGCCACCGGTGATCTTGCCGGCGTACTCGATCACCTCCGCGCCCGGGAACGGCCGCACGTCGTACTGGTCCAGATAGGACACATCCACACTCAAAGTCGAATCGAACCCAGCGACCGCGAACTCGTACAGACCACCCAGGTCGATGCCCCGTACCCGCTCGTTGGCCGCATTGACCGGCTGGGACGACAGGAAGTCCACTTCACCGGTGATCGGGTTGCGGGTGAAGTTGTCATTGCCGCAGAACGGATGCGCCAAGCCCGGGGTGTTGTAGCAGATCGACAGCTTGGTTGAGCCATCGATACGCTGGATGGCGTTGTCGATCTTGATGTTGAAGTAGTCCACCGTCAGCGTCAGCCCTGGCAGGAAGCGCGGGGTCCAGACCGCGCCCACGGTCAAGGACTTGGCATCTTCCGGCTCCAGGTCAGGATTACCGCCGGAGGTGGTCAGGATCGTGTTGCCCGGCTGCACGTAGCCCGCCGGTACGCCGTACGCCTGGCAGTTCTGACGCACTACCGAATCAGCCGGCAAGCTGCTCCAGCCGCTACAGGGATCGGTCGTGGTCAGGTTGCCCTCGGCCACGCCACCAAACAGCTCGGGGATGTTAGGGATGCGGAAAGCCGTGGCGTAGTTGGCGCGCACCTTCAAGGACGGCACGATCTGCCAATCCAGGCCCACCTTGTAGTTCACGTCTTCGCCGAACAGATCGTAGTCGGAGTAACGCACCGCGGCATTGAGCGTCAGGCTCTCGGCGATCACGCTGTCCTGCAACAGCGGCACGGCAAACTCGGCGAAGGCTTCCTTGGCCGTGTACTCACCGGCGATCGGATCCTGTTGGTTCGTGTTGGCAATGCCCAGCACCGTCAGCGGATCAGGATCGCGCCAACCACGCTCCTTGCGAACCTCGATGCCGGAGGCAAAGCCCACCCAACCGGCCGGCATCTCGAATAGCTGGCCGCTGATGTTGGCGGTGAAGCTTTTCTGGTCATTACCGCCGTTATCGCGCGTCCTGAACAGGATGTAGTTGAGCACCTCGGGGGTCAGGTCGCCGTAGCCGAGATAGTCACCGCAGGGGATCGCCGCGCCGGGCGTGTTGCTGCACACCGCGGTATTGAGCGTGTCATCCACCCGGTCCAGGTTGGCCACATTGGTCGAGCCATCCACACCGGTGTTGCGCCCCCAGTTCAGCGCGGCCGACCAGTCCCAGTTCATGCCCAACTGGCCTTCAATGCCCGCGACCACGCGGAAGGTATTGGTTTCCTGGAAGAACTCGCGCGGGCCGGCCTCTTCCAGACGGCGGCGCTGCAGCAGCAGGTCTTGGCCGGTCGGGTTGGTCGGGTGGCTGGCCGCGATGTTGATCGGGCGATAGACACCCAGGCTGCCGGGCGTGGCCAACTGGTCGGACTGGCGGTTGGTGAACATCAACTCGGTGAACACGCGCGTGGTTTCATTCACCGTGCTGTCGCCGAACAGGCTGAAGCTCAAACGCTTGATCGGATTGACGGCATTGAGATAGGGATTGCCGTTGTAGTTATGTTTGGCCGCCGAATACGGTTCATAGAAATCCCCGTCACCATTGGGATCCTGATTGAAGTTCACGCGCGAGCCGTCGGCTAGCAATGCGCGCCCACCGATGGTGGCCGAACTGCCCACACATTCGAGTTGCCCGTCGACCTCACCCAAGCCGCACGGTGCGCGTGAGGCCATGTTGACCGTGCCGGTCTCCGAGTAGTTGATGCCGGCCATCAACGAACCGCGGTCTGACGTAATACCCCAGGCGAAATCGAACGACTTTTCTTCGCCATCACTTTCGAAGGTCTGTCCGTACCGCACTGCCGCCTCGGCACCGTCGTAGTTCTTCTTGGTGATGATGTTCACCACGCCCGCCACGGCATCGGCACCGTAGATGGCTGAGGCACCGTCCTTGAGGACCTCGATCCGCTCGATCAGCGCTACCGGGATGATGTTCAGGTCCACCGAGCTGTTGGCACCGGTGCCACCATTGACCACACGACGACCATTGAGCAGAACCAGCGTGCGGTTAATGCCCAGGCCGCGCAGATTGACCTGAGTAGTGCCGTAGCCGTTCTCGGCCCAGTAGGCATTGGACTGGCTGCCGGCAAAGCCGGCCGAGGCCGGCAGGCGCTGCAGCAGCGTCTCCACCGAAGTGGCGCCGGAGCGCTCGATGGCTTCGGCATCCACCACGCTGACCGGACCAACACCGGAGAGCTGCAGTCGCTTGATATGGCTGCCGGTGACCTGGACGGTGTCCAGCGTCTTGGCCGACTCGCTCGTGGCGCCCTGTTCAGCCTGCTGAGCCAGAGCCACCGTGGAAAAACCGGCGCACAGAAGGGCACCGACGGATACCGCCAAAGGATTGCGCTTGAAGTACATGGGTTCTCTCTCCCCCGAAGGGCAATGCATGCGTATGACCCTGGTGCCCCAGACGTGGGGGCCTATGCGACATCAGGGCGTGCGTAGACGTCGCCAATCAATGGCGACCAAGCAGCATTAGCCGATGGGAGGTCGGAACAGCCGGGATACCTGTCGTCGCAGCGGCGGCAACTCAGGCGTAGGTAGGTAGGTGCTCGTCAGGGCGTGCTGGGCGGCAAAGATGACCGGCACACGCCCGGCGAAGAAGGTGAGCACACAGCTGCAGTCGCAGGAGGTGGTGCTGCAGTCGCACTGATGATCGTTCTGATCACCCTGCCCGGCTTGCTTGCCACCGGGACGAATTTTGTTGCAATCGTTACTAATCTTGGCGCGTTCATTGACACGCGCGCCGCCGTGCACCGAGTGGGTGCCATTCACCGCACCTGGGGGAGGAATATGCCGCACGGCCATCCGCGTGGTGGCCTGCGCGCTCAGGATCCCATCCGCGCAGAGCACGAGGATCAGGAACATACGCAGTAGCACACGAAGCGACGACATGAGCGTGTGGCGAACCCGCAGGTTGTCTATACCACAGCAATAGCACGAGGAAATTCTTAGTGTCAACTGCTTATGCAGCACAGCATCGAAAGTGGTTGGACTGGTTGTATAGACATGTAATGCTTGGCCCATGGACGAACCCAAGCCGCACTACCAGAAGCTCAAGCACTTCATCCTGCGTCACATCACCAACGGCGACTGGCCCGCGCGCAGTCGCGTCCCCAGCGAGAACGAACTGACGGCCAAGTTCGGCTTGTCTCGCATGACAGTGAATCGAGCGCTGCGCGAGTTGACCGATGCCGGCGTGCTGACCCGAGTGCAAGGCGTGGGCACGTTCGTCGCCGGGCCCAAGGCCGAATCGGCGATGTTCGAGGTGCGCAACATTCGCGAAGAGATTCAGTCCCGCGGCCAGACACACTCGGTCCAGGTATTGATCTGCGAGACGGTCGAGGCGCGCTCCAGTGTGACGACCAACTTCGGCCTGACACCGGGCACGGAGCTGTTCCACAGCCGCCTGCTCCACCACAGCGATGACAAGCCCGTGCAGTTGGAGGATCGCTTTGTGCAACCCAGCGTGGCGCCGGATTACCTGGACATCGATTTCCACACCGAGATTCCGCATCAGTACTTGATGCGCGTTGCGCCGCTGGAGCGCGCCGAACATGTGATTGAAGCCGAGACGGCCAGCAAGCGTCTGGCTGCGCAACTGAAGATCAACGAAGGCGATCCGTTGCTGGTGCTGACCCGACGTACGTGGTCGCGCGGACAGGTGGCCAGCTTTGTGCGGCTGATTCACCCGGCATCTCGTTACCGCTTTGTGGGCACCTTCCAGGTTGGCGCCCCCCTGACCCCTTGAGGATTTGATGGATACCTTGGAACGCTCCGCTTCCCCTGCGCGCACCGTTCGCGCTCCGATCGGCACCCAGCTGCACTGCAAGAGCTGGCTGACTGAAGCGGCCTACCGCATGATCCAGAACAATCTGGACCCCGATGTTGCCGAGCGCCCGGAAGACCTGGTGGTCTACGGCGGCATCGGTCGTGCTGCGCGCGACTGGAAAAGCTTTGACCGCATCTTGGAAACGTTGCGATCGCTTGAGAACGATGAGTCCTTGCTGGTCCAGTCGGGCAAGCCCGTCGGTGTTTTCCGCACACACCCCGATGCGCCACGCGTGCTGATCGCAAACTCCAACCTCGTCCCCCATTGGGCGACGTGGGAGCACTTCAACGAGCTCGATAAGAAGGGCTTGATGATGTACGGCCAGATGACGGCCGGCAGTTGGATCTACATCGGC
Source organism: Xanthomonas sp. BRIP62418 (assembly GCF_003993495.1). Taxonomy (NCBI): domain Bacteria; kingdom Pseudomonadati; phylum Pseudomonadota; class Gammaproteobacteria; order Lysobacterales; family Lysobacteraceae; genus Xanthomonas; species Xanthomonas sp. BRIP62418. Next base: position 14,733 of record NZ_QEZG01000060.1, on the reverse strand, counting down.
AGCCAGGGCATCGTCCAGGGCACGTACGAGACCTTCGTGGAGTTGGGGCGCCAGCACTACGGTGGCAACTGGCAGAACAAGTGGATCCTTACCGCCGGCTTGGGCGGTATGGGTGGTGCGCAGGCGTTGGCGGCGACCTTGGCCGGGGCCAGCAGCATCGTGATCGAGTGCCAGGAGTCGCGAATCGATTTTCGCATTCGCACGCGCTATGTCGATCACAAGGCAACCTCCATCGAGCAGGCCTTGCAGATCATTGAAAGTAGTCCAGTCCCCGTGTCGGTGGGATTGCTGGGCAATGCGGCCGAACTGCTGCCGCAGTTCGTCGCCCTTGCACGTAGTGGCGGCGCCCGCCCCCATGCGGTGACCGATCAGACCTCGGCGCACGATCTGATCAATGGCTATCTGCCCGCCGGATGGACCCTCTCACAGTGGGAGCAGGCCCGCAGCGGTGACGATGGTCAGCGACGCGAGCTGGCGCAGGCTGCCGCGGCCTCGTGTGCCACGCATGTGCGCGCGATGCTCGATTTCCACGCCATGGGCGTGCCGACGATCGATTACGGCAACAACATCCGCCAGGTGGCGCTGGATCAGGGCGTGGACAATGCTTTTGCCTTCCCCGGCTTCGTGCCCGCCTGTATCCGTCCGCTGTTCTGCCGCGGCATGGGCCCGTTCCGATGGGTGGCCCTGAGCGGGGATCCAGAAGACATCTACAAGACCGATGCTAAGGTCAAGGAACTGTTTCCTGACAACACGCATCTTCACCACTGGTTGGACCAGGCCCGCGAGCGCATTGCCTTCCAAGGTCTGCCCGCACGGATCTGCTGGTTGGGCTTGGGCGAGCGCCACAAGGCCGCGCTGGCCTTCAACGAAATGGTGCGCAATGGCGAGCTCAAAGCACCGATCGTCATCGGACGCGATCATCTGGACTGCGGCTCGGTAGCCAGCCCCAACCGTGAAACCGAAGGCATGCGCGATGGCTCCGATGCGGTCTCGGATTGGCCGCTACTCAACGCGCTGCTGGCTGCCAGTGGCGGTGCGACCTGGGTGAGCCTGCATCATGGCGGCGGCGTCGGGATGGGCTTCTCGCAACACTCAGGCGTGGTCATCGTGTGCGATGGCACCGAGCAAGCCGATCGCCGGCTGGCGCGTGTGTTGTGGAACGACCCGGCAACGGGCGTGATGCGCCACGCCGACGCGGGCTACGAGCAGGCACTGGCCTGTGCCCGTGAGCATGGCCTGACCTTGCCGGCCATTCTGGAGTGAATCGCATGCTTACTCTGACACCGGGCCAGCTGACGTTGGCCCAACTGCGGCAGATCGCGCACGGGACTGATCCCATCGCCTTGGACGCAGATTGCTGGGACAACGTCCGCGCCTCTTCGCAGGCCGTGCAGGCCATCGTGGCCGCCGGCGAGCCGGCCTATGGCATCAACACCGGCTTTGGCAAGCTGGCCAAAGTCCATATCCCGCGCGAGCAACTGGAACAGTTGCAAACCAACCTGGTGCGCTCGCACGCCGTGGGCATGGGGCCATTGCTCGACGATGCCTGCGTGCGCCTGATCTTCGCCACCAAGATCGCTTCTTTGGCGCGAGGCTACTCCGGTGTACGCGAGCATACCCTGCTTACCCTGATCGCGATCTACAACGCCAGGATCTGGCCCTGTATTCCCTCCCAAGGCTCAGTCGGTGCATCCGGTGATCTGGCCCCCTTGGCGCATCTGACCTTGGCGGCCATGGGCGAAGGCCAGGTACGTGTCGACGGGCAGATCCTGTCGGCCAGCCAGGCCCTGCAAGATGCCGGGATCGCTCCCATCCGACTGGCAGCCAAGGAAGGGCTGGCATTGCTCAACGGCACCCAAGTGTCCACGGGCATTGCGCTGATGGCGCTGTTTGCCGCCGAACAAGTCTATGCGGCCGCCGTGCTAACGGGCGCGATGAGCGTGGATGCGGCATGCGGCTCCGATGCTCCGTTCGATCCGCGCATCCACGCCGTGCGTGGCCAGCCCGGCCAGATAGCAGTGGCCGCGCACTACCAGCGACTGCTGGCCGGCAGCGCCATTCGCCAATCGCACCTTCACAACGACACCCGCGTGCAAGACCCTTACAGCCTTCGGTGTCAGCCTCAGGTCATGGGGGCGGTGCGCGATGTCATGCAGCACGCCGCCCACGTGCTGCTGACCGAAGCCAACGCAGTCTCCGACAATCCGCTGGTGTTCACCGACACCGGCGAGGTGATCTCCGGCGGCAACTTCCACGCCGAACCGGTAGCCTTTGCCGCGGACCAGCTGACGATGGCGGTGTCCGAGATTGGCGCCCTGTCGGAACGGCGCATCGCCCTACTCATCGATGCCACGATCTCCGGGTTACCCGCCTTCCTGGTCGCCAATCCGGGCGTGAACTCCGGCTTCATGATCGCGCACGTGACCGCGGCCGCCCTGGCCAGCGAGAACAAGACCCTCTCCCACCCGGCCAGTGTGGACTCCCTGCCCACCTCGGCCAATCAGGAGGACCATGTCAGCATGGCCACCTTCGCCGCGCGCAAGTCGCGCGAGGTGGCCGACAACGTGCGCCGGATTGTGGCCATCGAACTGCTCGCCGCCTGCCAAGGCATCGAGTTCAGGCGGCCACTGGCGTCTTCGCAAGCATTGGAGGCAGTGCATGCGCAGGTGCGTAGCGAGGTGCCCCGCTACGATGAGGATCGCTATCTGGCGCCGGAAATGCAGGCGATGGAAGCCTTGATCGAGCGGGGCGGTTTGCGCGCGTTCCTGGACTGGCCGCTGCAGGATCTGCGCGCGTGAATCTGGCTTGGCACGGACGCGTGGACCTGCCGGCGACCGCCGATACGCAACGCTGGCACCAAAGGGTGGCCTTGGACCCGCAGCCTGAGGCGCCCGGCATTGCCCTGCTGGGATTTGCCAGCGATGAAGGGATTCGTCGCAACGCCGGCCGCCTGGGCGCCGCACAAGGGCCCGGTGCACTTCGCAACGCCTTGGCCAACCTGCCTGTGCTCCATTGTGCTCCGCTCTACGATGCGGGCGACATCACCTGCGTGGATCAGGCATTGGAGCTGGCGCAGGCCCACTACTCCCATCGAGCGCAGCAACTGCTGGATCAGGGGCATTGGGTGATTGGTCTGGGCGGCGGCCACGAGATCGGGTATGCCAGCTACGCCGCACTGCGCGGACACCTGGGCGCATCCAAAGCTCGCATCGGCATCTTCAACTTCGATGCACACTTTGATCTGCGCGAGCAAGGCAGTGCAAGCTCGGGCACGCCCTTCCTGCAGGCACTGGAGCATGCCCGCAGCATTCGCTCCCCGCTGCGGTATCACTGCATCGGTGTAAGTCGATCCAGCAACACGGCGCGTCTATTCGCCACGGCCAACCGCGAAGGCGCCCATTACCTCACCGATGACGTGCTGTGCACCTGGAATTGGCAGGCACAGGCTGAGGTTCTGCGTGCGTGGTGTGATGCGGTTGACGTTATCTACCTGACGCTGTGCCTGGACGTGCTGCCACAGGCGGTGGCCCCGGGCGTGAGTGCCCCCAACCCACGCGGGGTGAATCTGGAGGTCCTGGAAGCCCTGCTGGATCTGGTCATGGCCTCGGGCAAGGTACGTGTGGTCGACGTGGCGGAACTGTGTCCGCCCCTGGATCCGGATCAGGCCACCGCACGTGTGGCTGCGCGCTTGATCCACCGCATGGTCAGCGCGCAGGCTCAGTGGGGTGATACCGGCTGGCAAAAGGCAGTGAGCTAGCGGGAGCGCTCAGCCAGAAGTTGTTTCATCTGGGCGATCTCCTGCTTCTGCGAGGTGATGATCTCCTGGCAGAGCTTGACCAGCTCGGGATCCTTCAGGCGGTTTTCCTCGCACATCAGAATGGCGCCGGCATGATGGGGAATCATGGAGCGGATGAACTGCCGATCTGTCACCGCGGCCTGCGTGCGAATTCCCCACCAGCAGAACAGCATGAACGCCACGGTCACGCCGGCCAGGATCAGATTACGCCGACGATCGGGGTACATGCTGGACATGAGCCAAAGCTCGATCAACAGCATCGGCGCGGCCATCAGGCCCGCCATGTAGAACTGGTTGACGTTGTTATAGACGTTGGCCCACTGATCGACCATGGCATACATCAGGGCGTACATGGCCAGGAACGACAAGGCCATCATCAGCAGCAGGCGACCGTAGTGGCCCTGATGCGTCTGACCGGAACTTCCGTGCGAGGCGTGTTGCTCTGAATGCTGCGTGTGCGTGCTTTCGTGCTTACCGTGCGAAGAAGACATGTCGATCTCCGTGGGAATGGCAGAACATCGCCGAATCCCGGGGGCCAAGGAACCAGCCCCCGGGGAGATAGCAGTTACATACCCTTGCCGGCAGCGAATTCCTGCGGGCTCAGCTTGCCGTCCTTGTTGCCATCAAGCATGCCGAAGTGCGGCGCGAGCTTGTGCTTGGCCAGTTCTTCCTTGGACAGCGCACCATCCTTGTTGGTATCGAGCTTGGTGAAATCGGCATCGGCCGCGGCCGGCTTGTGCTGACCATGCTCCTGCTTCTTGTGGTCCATCGGCTTGTGCTGACCGTGGTCGGTGGTGGGCGTGGTGGTCTGGCCGCCGGCGAAGGCCGCGCCCGCCATCAGAAACAGGGCCATCATCGAGAGGGAGGCATAACGCTTCATTGCAGTACTCCTTGTGGGATATGAGCCATCAGTGACAGGAATGGCCGCGCGCAGGCTCATCGGCGCGGTCAGGGGGGGAGGTGGCAACAACGGTGGAGCCGGACAAACGCAAGGCATTGGTGACCACCGAAACCGAGCTCAGGCTCATGGCCAGGGCCGCCATCATCGGACTGAGCAAAAGGCCGAAGCTGGGATACAGCAGGCCGGCGGCGATAGGCACGCCGATGGCGTTGTAGACGAAGGCGAAGCCCAGGTTCTGCTTCATGTTGGCCACCGTCGAAGACGAGATGGCACGGGCTTGCACGATGCGCCTCAGATCACCCTTGACCAGGGTGAGCTGGGCGCTGGACATGGCCACATCCGTGCCCGTCCCCATCGCGATGCCCACATCGGCTGCCGCCAGGGCCGGCGCATCGTTGATGCCGTCGCCAGCCATGGCCACACGACGACCCTGGGCCTTGAGTTGCTGGACCAGTTCGGCCTTGTCCTGCGGCTTGACGCCGCCACGCACATCCTCGATGCCCAGCGTGCGCCCCACGGCCTCGGCCGTCGCCTGTGCGTCACCGGAGGCCATCACCACGTGCAGGCCATCGGCACGTAGCAGGTTCAAGGCAGGCAAAGTCGTGACTTTGATGGGATCTGCTACCGCAATGGCGCCGGCCAATCGTCCATTGACCGCCAGGAACATCACGCTGGCGCCTTCCTTGCGCAGACGCTCGGCGCTGCTCTGCAAGGGCGCAACATCAGCCCCTACCGATGCCATCAAGCTTTGGTTGCCAAGCACCACATCCTGATCGGACACGCGCCCGCGAACGCCTTGACCGGTGAGCGAATCAAAATCTTGGGCGGCCACCAGGTTCAAGCCACGTCGCTGGGCTTCCGCCACGATGGCCTCGGCCAAGGGATGCTCACTGCCCTGCTCCAAGCTGCCAGCCAAGCTAAGGATCTGATCGGCATCGAAACCGGCGTAGGAGAGCGTGTCGCGAAAGGCTGGACGGCCCTCGGTCAACGTACCGGTCTTGTCCACGATCAACGTGTCGATCAGACGTAGCTGCTCGATCGCCTGAGCATCGCGGAACAGGACCCCGACCTGCGCAGCGCGGCCAGTGGCGACCATGATCGACATGGGGGTAGCCAAACCCAGGGCACACGGGCACGCAATGATCAGAACCGATACGGCATTGAGGACGGCAAAAGTCCAGGACGGTTCGGGTCCAAACAGACCCCATCCGAAGAACGTGAGCACCGCCGTGGCCAGCACGGCCAGGACAAACCAGTACGCCACCTTGTCCGCCATACGCTGCATCGGCGCGCGGGAGCGCTGGGCTTGGGCTACCAACTGCACAATCTGCGCCAGTACCGTCCCGGATCCGACTTTGTCCGCCCGGATGACCAAGGCGCCCGTCCCGTTGAGCGTGGCGCCTATAACGTGATCACCGACAGCCTTCTCCACCGGAATGGGTTCACCGGTCAGCATCGACTCATCGACACTGGTGCGGCCTTCGATGACCTCCCCATCGACCGGCACCTTCTCGCCCGGTCGTACGCGAAGCAGGTCACCCACGTGCACGTGATCCAGCGCAACGTCCTCTTCGCCCCCATCGGGTTTGACGCGGCGAGCCGTCTTGGGCGCCAATCCCAGCAGGGACTTGATGGCCGCCGAGGTTTTGGAACGCGCCCGCAGTTCCAGCAGCTGTCCGAGCAGGGTGAGCGAGACGATGACCGCTGCCGCCTCGAAGTAGACCCCTACCCGTCCATGCTCGCGGAAAGAGTCCGGAAACAGGCCCGGTGCAACGGTGGCCACCACGCTGTAGCCAAACGCGGCGGCCACGCCGATGCCGATCAGCGTCCACATGTTGGGGCTGCGATTGCCGATGGACTGTAGGCAGCGCTCAAAGAATGGCCACCCCGCCCAGAGCACCACTGGAGCGCTCAGCACGAGCTCAATCCAGGTGCGCGCCTGCGTGGACGAGCCGGGCAGACGGTGTCCCAGCATGGCCAAGACCAGGACGATCAAGGTCAAGGGCAATGTCCACCAGAACCTTCGGGTGAAATCGCGTAACTCCGGATTGTCGTCCTCCTCCAGCGAGGGCATCTCCGGCTCCAGCGCCATGCCACAGATCGGACAGGTGCCGGGACCTGGCTGACGAATCTGCGGATGCATCGGGCAGGTGTAGACCGTGGCGTGGGTACCGCTGGGTTGGGCCACCGCTGCTGGGGCGGTCACTTCAACTTGCTGGGGAGCATCGTCCGTATAGCGGACGGGACTGGTGATGAACCGCTCTCGGCATTTGGCTGAGCAGAAGTGATACTTCGTTCCGCCATGCAGGGCGTGGTACGGCGTTCTAGCCGCGGAGACCTGCATACCGCATACCGGATCACGCACCGAGTCTGGACCATCGCTGGCACCCTGCGGCATCGCCTTGCCGGCTTCATCGTGGGAATGAGGGGACATGGATCACTCTGGTCTGGAAGAAGGGATCGCGAGCAAACTGTCAGCTGCGTTGACCGTGCAGGACGTAAGGCTGCGTGGTGCCATCGGGCAGTACGAACTCCACCGTATAGGGTTGAACGCGTCCGTCGGGCATCTCCATGCCAGGAGAACCGGCAGGCATCCCCGGTAGCACCAATCCACGGCCTACCGGGCGCTCACGCAGCAGGCGCAGGATGTCCTGCACCGGCACATGACCTTCGACGATGTAGCCATCGATCTCGGCGGTATGGCACGAGCCGCGTCCATAGGGAACGCCCAAGCGCGCCTTGATCGGGTTGAGGTCTTCGCTGTTGTGCACCTCAACCGTAAAACCTGCTTTCTCCAGATGCTCCACCCACAGTTGGCAGCAACCGCAGGTCGCACTCTTATGTACTTTGACCAACGGCAACGGACGCTGCGGTTGAGTGACCTGCTGCGCAGCCGCCGATGTCGGAGATTGGGCGTCCGATGCCGCCTCTGAATTGACAGCCGATTCGGGGCGCGCGCATGCGGTCAGCGACAAGGCCGTGGCCAGCAGAAAGAGACAGCTGCGTGAAGTGTTCATCATGCTTCCTTAAGAGATGCCCGAGCGCCGAGGCGCTCGGGCGTGGAGCCGGGGCAGCTCCATGAAGGGATCAATGCTGGTGATCGTGGCCGTCATCGGCCTTGGGAGCTGGCTCGGCTGGTTTGGCTGGCATGGAGCCGTGCTGATCGTGCTCGCCCTCGGACTTGGCCTGCGCAGGTTGCTTTGCCGGCTCGGCCGCATGCACGTGCGTCTTGCCGTCGGCATGCACATGCGTGGTGCCTTCCTTAGGCTTGCTCATGTCCATGCCCATGCCACCTGCTTCATGCCCCTGGCCATGGCCATGGCCATCACCCATCTCTTCGCTATCACCGCCGCCATGGTGATCTGCACCCGCTTCCTCGCCATGCGAGTGCCCGCCGGTCTCACCGCCACCGTGTGAATGGCCATCACTGCTGGCTACCAACGCCTGGTAGCCGGCCTTGTCCAGCTTGGGCAGCTTCTGCAGGAAGGCCGACATGTTCCAGATGAACTCATCGTCCATGCTGCCGCCCCACGCAGGCATGCCGCTGGCCTTGATGCCGTGCTTGATCACCCAGAACGCCTCAGCTGGACCCACCGGGTGCTTGCTTAGGTTTGGTGGCGCGGGGTACAGACCCTTGCTCATCTCGGTGGCCGCCGCATCTGGCGAAAGATGACAGGTCACACACATAGCGTTGTAGTTGCCCGCACCCTGGCGGATACGCTCAGGATCATCCAGGTTCGTGGGTACCTGAAGCTTGGCGGCGCGCACCTCAATGGAACGCTCACGCGCCGTTTCAAGTAGCGCATACACCGGGCGACTATGCGGATCATCAGCGGCCACGTTGTACACGCCCAGAGAGACCGCGGCGGTTGCGACCACCGCAACCAATGCCACGCCGGCGCCGAGCCATACCCACATCTTCTTGTTGGATTTCATTGTCAGTTCCCCTTAGAACCAGGTACGAAGGCCGATGACCAAGCGCGTGTCTTCAAAAGACTCGCCATGCTCGCGTCGCATGTCTGCGGTATTGCCAAACGCACGCTCGTACACCACGCCGATGTAGGGAGCGAACTTTCGGGTGAACTCATAACGAAGTCGCAGGCCCGCCTCAGCGGTACTCAGACCCGAACCTATTCCGCGCAATGGATCGTTCTTGCCATACGCCGTGACCTCCACCAGCGGCTGCAGGATCAGCCGATTGGTCAGCAGCAGTTCGTACTCGGCCTCGACATTGGCAGCAGTCTGGCCGCCTTCGCCGAGATAGGCTGTGGCGGATACTTCGAACTTCATCGGTGCCAAGCCCTGTACGCCGATAGCGGCGAAGTTCTGCGAAGCCCCCGGCTTGAAGTCATGGCGCACACCGGCCACCACATCCCACCACGTGGAGATACTGCGGCCGTAGAGCACTTCCAGATCAGCCGACTCGGTCTGACCATCTGTGCGTTCGCCTTCACTGCGGAACCAGACGCGATTGAGGTCCGTACCGATCCAACCCTGACCCTCCCAACCCAGCCCGGTGCCCGGATCGGCATCCCAGGCTTCCAGGCGATTGAGCAGTACGTAGCTCTTGATCGAATTGTCATGCACCGGATGCGCGTGTGCGGGCGCGATGGCCGCCTGACGATCAGCCTCGGTCACCGCAGGAATCGGGGTGCGCGGCTGCGTTGGTGCGACAGGCCCATGTCCCATCTGACTGTGGTCCATGCCCTCCATCGATTGCATGCCAGCTTCTGGCGTAGCGGATGCGGGCGAACCGTGGCCCATCTGCGAATGGTCCATCCCCTGCATCGCAGGCGTGGACGTGCTGGAGGCGTCGGACGCAGCGGGCTGTGCCATCTGACTGTGATCCATGCCCTGCATCGGCTGCGTCTGCGCTTTGGGCGCTGCAGGTGTACTCGCGGGCGAGCTGTGCCCCATCTGCGAGTGGTCCATGCCCTGCATGGCAGGCTCGGCTGCTTGAGCCGGCGGCGCGGCATGGCCCATCGCCGCATGATCGATAGTCGCTTCGCTGGTCTTGGCCGGTGTTGTAGGTTTGGGGGCTGGCGCAGGCTTTGATGTCGGCGCCTGATGTGCAGAGTGATCCTGAGCCTGGGTCTGCGCGCCCTGCTCCATCGGCATGGAGCCGTGCTGCATGGATTGGGCGCTGGCCGCATTGGCCAGGGCCAGCGAGATAGCCAGGGTCAGCGCAGTCAGGGTGGTATTGCGTTTATTGATGTTCATTCGTCGACCCTCACCGTGCGCATCATTCCGGCTTCCATGTGATAGAGCAGGTGGCAATGGAACGCCCAGCTGCCCAACGCATCGGCACGCACGCGATACGTACGTCGGCTGCCTGGCGGCATGTCCACCGTGTGCTTGCGCACCATGAAGTTGCCGCTATCGTCTTCCACATCGCTCCACATGCCGTGCAAATGGATCGGGTGGGTCATCATCGTGTCGTTGACCAATACGATGCGCATGCGCTCGCCGTAGTTCAGCCGTAGCGGCTCGACATCGGAAAACTTCTGACCATTGAAACCCCAGGAGAATTTCTCCATGTGTCCGGTCAGATGCAGCTCGATCTCGCGACCGGGGTCGCGTCCGTCAGGGTCTTCAAAGGTGCTCTTGAGCATGGAATACGTCAGTACATGACGGCCGTTATCGCGCAGGCCATTGCCCGGATCGTCCAAGCGCGAAGTCACGCTCATGGCTTGGTTGTCCAACAGCGGATTGTTGGTCTCGCTGGCAGGGTGTGATTGCATGCCCCCATGCTGCATGCCGGCCATGGCACCATCGCCGGCGGCGGGCATCGCGTGACCCGCATGGGCCGAGGCCTCATTGCCGCTGGCAGGTGGGGTCATGCCGGGCATGCCCATGGCTGCACCACAGCCGCCTTCCATGCCCTTGCTGCCGCCAGACATATCCATCGATCCATGATCCATGCCCATGTCTGCCATCGTCAGCAGCGGCCGGGGATCCACAGACGGAAGAGGCGCGCGTAGTCCTTCGCGCACGGCGAGCGTGCCGCTGACGTAGCCGGTGCGACCGGAGTCCTGGGCAAAGATGGTGAATGCGTCCTGCCCGGAGGGCTCCACGATCACATCGAAGGTTTCTGCTACTGCAATGCGGAACTCGTCGACCGAAACCGGATGGACGTACAAGCCATCCGCCGCGACCACGGTCATCTTCAACCCCGGAATACGCACATCGAAGTACGTCATGGCAGAGCCATTGATGAAACGCAGACGCACCTTCTCGCCACTGCGGAACAACCCGGTCCAGTTGCCCAGAGAGGTCGTGCCGTTCATCAGGTAGGTGTAGGTGTTGGCGTTGACGTCGGACAGATCCGTGGGCGTCATTCGCATCACGCCCCACATCTTGCGATCTTCCAACGTGGCCGACAGACCATTGCGCTTCACATCGCGCGCGAAATCGCCGACCGTGCGCTTGTAGTAGTTGTCATGGCCCGGCATCTTCTTCAAACGATCGAACAGGGCCGTCGGGTCCAGGTCTGTCCAATCGCTCAGCATCACGACGTAGTCGCGATCGAAGCTGAAAGGCTCTGGCTCCAGTGGATCGATCACGATCGGTCCATAAAGCCCAGCTTGTTCCTGGAAACCTGAGTGGCTGTGGTACCAGTAGGTTCCGCCCTGATGCAGGGTGAACCTATAGTGGTAGGTCTCACCACGTCCGATGCCGTCAAAGCTCAGGCCCGGCACGCCGTCCATGTTGGCCGGCAGAATGATGCCGTGCCAATGGATGGAAGTATCCGTGCCATGGAGGGAGTTAGCGGGCAATGCATTGGAGACACGCAGGTTGACCGTGGTGCCTTCCCGCCAACGCAGCAACGGCGCCGGAACGGACCCGTTGACCGTGATCGCGGTGCGGGTCTTGCCGGTGAAGTTCATCGGCGTCTCGCCAATGGTCAGGTCAAACTCGGTGCCCGATAGTACGTTGGGTTGTCCCGGGCCCTTGAGCGCCCAACTGGCTTTGGGCCAGAAACCTAATCCTGCGACTGCGCCTCCCAAGGCCAAGCCCTGGACAAATCGCCGCCGCGAAGGCAGCAGCGGTCCACCGTGTGGACCACGAAAATCATCATGCGACATGAAAATGCTCCAAGCGTCGTGTTGCCACCGGCGGGCGGTGGTACAGAGCGGGCGGCTGGCCTAAACAGGCATGCAAGCCACACCAACGGCGCCATTGCGGCGCCTAGGGACGCTTAGCCGATCGGTGGTCGGATCAGATGAGGCAAGGCAGGTGCCGCATGCCCGAGGGGCAGCGGCATGACATCCAGGCCCAAGGCCAGTTGCACCGAAACATGCAGGCGCGCAGGAAGTGCGCTCGCGCACGCGTGTACGCAGGCGCACCGGCACTCAGAAGACTTGCAACAGTCGGGACCGGCATGGTCGCCATGCCCCGTGCCAGCCTTTTCAATCGATGTGGCATCGGGATGATGCTCAGCACTGTGATGGGCGACGCAGTCTTCATCGACTTGCACCGCGGCAGCCACTTCGCTGGCCTGCTCTTCCATGACCGGGTTCATACTGACCGAGGCAAACGCCGACCACGCGCCGTTAAGCACGAGCATGGCGATCAGGAACAGTCGCAGTAGAAGTGAGGAGGCTGACACGGGCGACATGGTAAATCACTTTAGACAAGGCGCGTGTGTATCGGTCGTGAACAAAATCTCAAGCAGGCCTGAGATGCCGCGACTTCTCAGTCGCACTAGCCACGGCCACTGCGACTCCCTCCAGGAGCGCCCAAAAGGCGGGTTGAGGCGAAGAATTGCCCTTGTGGTGAGCGCTTGTTCGGTTTACTTCTCGGGTGTGGCCTCGATCAGCTTCACCAACTCGCGCTTCTGCTGCTTGCTTAGCGAGCCCCAGCGCAGGAGCAGCTTGGCCAGCAGATCATCGTCGGTGTAGAGGAAGGCGGCGGGGATCCCCAACGCTTGAGCCAACCGCTCAGCAGTCTCCAGCTTGGGCTCGTGCTTGCCACGCTCGTACTGGTTGATTCGGGGGCTGGCCACGTGAGGATCCAGACCGGCCCGGATGCCCAACTCCTTCTGCGACAAACCCGTGTGCAGGCGGGCTTGTTTGAGGCGTCGAGCGAAGGTCGGTGTTGAGTCGACGGACAAAGTCACGCGCGCACCCCATGGAGACCCCATAAGGATGGCGGATGTACCCTGCCTTGCATACTAAGATATTCTTAGCCTTGAGGCAACCGGCGACACCGGTAGCGCCGCCACCGCCAGGAGCCACGCCGCTCCCTCATCCCCGGAAACCGCATGCCCGGAACCTCGTCAATGACGCCATCTGGGGTCGCCAGCATCGAGGAGTTGGGCCTTCGTGGCACCCTTTTCCTAGCCGCACTGTTAGCCGCGCAGCTACGACGCATACCGGTGGCGCCCACACGCCGCTCCACCTTGCTGGTGCTGGACGCGCTGCGAGACCTGGCCTTGATCCAAGTTCCCTGGCCAGCGGATCGATGGCAGATCCGCCCCGATGCCGAGGTCACGCCCATCGAAGATCTGCAATGGGCTTTCGCCTGGTCTACCCACGAGCGCAGGCACCTGCTCCCGGTGCTGGAAGACCAACTCGGCGATATGGCACACGATGTAGACCTGGCGGACGCGAAACTGGAGCTGTGGGATGAACTTGCACTCTGGGAGACCGAGCAGTTTCTGGAGCAGCAATTGCTCAAACATCACTTCGACCCAGGCTGGGCACGCGATGTGGGGTTCGTCTTTCAATCCGGGCCGCCGGGCTTGCCGATCGCGCGGTGGCGTTACTGTTGCTGGGCGGCGGTACGCCAAGGCGCGTCGGTGGCAATGCGTCTTGGCGTGCACGACAGCGCCCATGTGCGGGAAGCCATCTTTCAGGAGGTCCAGAAGCGCCTGCGCTACCTGATGACCAGTTCGCCCGAGCAAGGCATGTTCAAGCCCTATCATTTGGCACCGGAGTCCTCAGTAGCCAAACTGTTTGTAGAGTGGGTTGTCCCTATGGAATGGGCGTACTGGACAGGTGAGCGCCACCCCAGCCGCTAGCAGACAAACGAGCAGCCTCGTTAGTCGGCTCCTCCATCCTGCGTACGGCCGCGCCGAGTTTTCTTCACCGCATTTTGTGCCGGCGTCAGTTGATTCAGTAGGGGCTCTAGCGCTTCAAGACGTGCGTTGGCACGCAAGGCATCGGCTTCAGCGCTCTCGCGGCGCTCGCGCTCCCGCGCAAGCGCGTCTTGGACTTGAGCTAGCTCGCTGCGCATGGCATCCAAGGCCTTGGCGTCAGTCTTCCAACGCTCCTGCAGTGCCAAATGATCCGTCGCGGTCTGGCGCAACGCCACGACCTCGCTGTGTTGGCCTTCGTGGGCCTGTCGCAACTGGGCAAGCTCACGCTCAATCCGCCCGTGGCGCTCCAGCCATTGACCATTGTCGCGGTTCAGCACCAACAGCTCCTGATTCTTCGCGCCTAAGGCTTCATTGGCCTGACGTAAGGCTACTTGCAGCTCTTGGACCTGATGCTCGTGGCGGCGCAGCTCTTGCTCGCGCTGCTCTTTGGTGGAAGTGCGGTAGTGCTCCAGTGCTTCCCGGGCATGAGCATGCTTGTCCTCCAGAGAACGCGCATGCGCCTCGTGATCAGCCAGCCGCACCGTCATGCCGGCGATGCGCTCGTTCAACTGGGCGATTTCCGCGACCTTCTCACCCAGATTGTGCTGAAGCAGGGCGTGAGCGGCTTGCTCTTGCTGCAAGCTGGTCTCAGTGCGCTGCAGTTGGCTGCCCAGAGCAGCGGCTTCCTGCTGGGCGGTGGAAAGCGCTTGTTGCTGACGCTGAAGGTCGGCCCCATGGCGCTCTCGCTCCCTGGTGAGGATCGCCTCCGCTTCCTCTTGAAGTCGCGTAGCCAGGCGCGCGACCAAGTCCTGCAAGGCTTCACTCACGGCTGGGCACCGCACTCTTTGATGGTCCACCGACGCACTCTGAGTATCCATTTAACGCAGTCAAGGGGGTCTATAGTTCCGGGAACGCAGTAATGAGTGCCTGGTTTTCCCAGTCGCGCACTCTGGGGGG
>NZ_QEZG01000059.1:0-49961 GCF_003993495.1 Xanthomonas sp. BRIP62418 | reverse complement strand
TCGTACTGGCACCGCGCGAGCGCGCAGTGCTGCATGCGCGCATCGAACGACGCCTGGACATGATGCTGGCACAGGATTTCCTGGCCGAAGTGGAACGTCTCCGAGCACTGCCGCAACTGCGCGCGGTCGCCGCACCGCTGGATCTGCCAGCGGTGCGCGCGGTGGGGTATCGCCAGGCCTGGGAGTATCTGGATGGGGCCGGTAGCCTGGCTGAGTTCCGCGACAGGGCGGTGCAGGCCACCCGCCAACTGGCCAAGCGGCAACTCACCTGGCTGCGTGGCGAGCTCGACGCACGCTGGTTCGACCCGGACACTGACCGGCATCGACTGGAACGCGCACTTGTCGGCTTCCTCGGTCAACGTCCCGATGTACCGCAGGCTTCAGGCGTGTAACATCCCGTTTCCGGGACCGGCTGGGGATGGCAGGTGTCGACCGGGACTATAAGAACAATAATGACGAGGAGTTTTCGATGGCTAAGGGGCAATCTTTACAGGATCCATTTCTCAACGCGCTGCGGCGCGAGCGGGTGCCGGTCTCTGTGTATCTGGTCAACGGCATCAAGCTGCAGGGCACGATCGAGTCGTTCGACCAGTTCGTGGTCCTGCTGCGCAATACCGTGAGTCAGATGGTCTACAAGCACGCCATCTCCACGGTCGTGCCGGCGCGCAACGTGCGCGTGGGACCGGGTGGTGGGTATGTGCAATCCAATGAAGGCAACCAGGCGGAAGATGACGACGTCGAGCAGTAATGGAGTAGTGCGTGTTTGATCGCTCACGCAAGGGTGAACACGCGTTGTTGATTCAGACCCACTCCGGTGGGCCTGCCGAAGAGGATGTGCTGGAGGAGTTCGCCGACCTTGCCAAGTCGGCGGGCGCCACGGTGGCGGCCACGCTCACCGCGCGCATCGACAAACCGAACCCGTCGACCTTGATCGGCAGCGGCAAGCTGGAAGAGATCAAGGCCGCCGCCGAGGCCACCGGCGCGGATCTGGTGTTGGTCAACCACACCTTGTCACCCGGCCAGGAGCGCAATCTGGAGCGCTACCTGGAGCGGCGCGTGATCGACCGCACCGGCCTGATCCTGGACATCTTCGCGCAACGGGCACGCAGCCACGAAGGCAAGCTGCAGGTGGAGCTGGCGCAGTTGCGGCACATGGCGACCCGCTTGGTGCGCGGCTGGACCCACCTGGAGCGTCAGCGCGGCGGTTCGATCGGTCTGCGCGGGCCTGGCGAAACCCAGCTGGAAACCGACCGCCGCCTGCTGCAGAAGCGGGTGGAGCAGTTGCAGCAGCGGCTGGAAAAGGTCGAGGTGCAGCGCACCCAGATGCGGCGTGCGCGTATGCGCAGCGAACTGCCGCGGATTGCGTTGGTTGGCTACACCAATGCCGGCAAATCCACCTTGTTCAATGCCCTGACCGGTGCGGAGGCCTACGTGGCCGACCAGTTGTTCGCCACGCTCGATCCCACCGTGCGTCGCATTGCGCTGCCGGGCGGCAGTGCGATCCTGGCCGATACGGTCGGCTTCGTGCGCGATCTGCCGCATCAACTGGTCGCTGCGTTCCGTTCGACCTTGTCCGAAGCGCGCGACGCCGATCTGTTGTTGCATATCGTCGATGCGGCCGACCCGCTGCGCGAAGAACGCATCCAGCAGGTCGATGAGGTGTTGCATGCGGTGGGCGCGGGCGATTTGCCGCAGCTGCTGGTGTTCAACAAGATCGACAAGATCGAAGGCGCGCAGGTGCGTCACGATGCGCAGGACGGCATTCCCGACCAGGCGCGGCGTGAGCGCGTGTGGGTCTCTGCGCGTGATGGGCGCGGGCTGCCGGAACTGCAGCACGCCCTGGGGCAGCGACTGGATCTGCGCCATGTGACCGGGCAACTGCGGTTGCCACCGTCGGCAGGCCGCCTGCGCTCCAAGCTGCATCAGCTGGAAGTGGTGCGCGGCGAGCAGTCCGACGAGGACGGCTGGTTGCTGGATGTGGACCTGCCGATGGTCGAGGCCGAGCGCCTGGCTGCCGGCGACGACGGTGCACCACTGCGCGCGATGCTGCCGGATCGTCGCGAAGACTGGGAGTCGTAATCGGCGCTGCACGGTCGGCTTGGCCGGCCGTGCAGCGCGACGCTGGCAGGGCAGGCCAATGGCGTCGGAGCAGTGGGGTCGGACGGTCCGGTGATCGCGCCACGCCGGTCTTGGCGCTTTGGCAGATGGCGGCCAACACAGGTCTGACGCAGTCGCCAGGGCAGGACAATGCAGCCCATCGCAGCCGACAGCCTGACGATCCGCTCGCCATCGCAGCCGATGCCTGCTGCGATGGCTGCACACTGCCACTGAATCTGGGCCATGTCGTCGCTGGTGCCGAATGGACGCCGGCGCAGACAGGGGCGGCAAATTGGGCTAAAACGTCGGCTGCCCCTTCATTCGCCGTGCCCATGTCCATGTCCGCCGATTCCGAACTGCAGCAGCTGGCCGAACACCTCGGGCAACAGCTGCTTGCCGCGCGCGAGCGCCTGGTCACTGCCGAGAGCTGTACCGGCGGCTGGATCGCCAAGGCGGTCACCGATGTGGCGGGGTCTTCGCACTGGTTCGATTGCGGCATGGCCGCTTACAGCTACGAGGCCAAGCAGGCCTTGCTGGGAGTGCGCCCCCACACGCTGGAAGTGCATGGTGCGGTCAGCCGCGAAACGGTGATCGAAATGGTCTCGGGCGCGCTGGTCAATTCCGGCGCGAGCATTGCGGTGGCGGTGACCGGCATCGCCGGGCCGGGGGGCGGCAGTGAGGACAAGCCGGTCGGCACGGTATGGATCGGCTGGAAGCGGCGCGGCGGCTATGCCACTGCGCAGTTGTTCCACTTCGCTGGCGATCGCGATGCAGTGCGTCGCCAGACCGTGGTTGCCGCGTTGCGGGGCTTGAGCGCGCTGCTCTAGGCCACGCCGCAGCAGCCACGCGCACGTACCTGCTGCGCGGGGTGTGGCTCTGGCCGCGGCGGTTCTCGTCGACAGCGGGCGGTTGCGCATGTGATGCATGGTGGCAATGCAGCCTTGGCTGCGCCGGGTCCGCTGCGCGCTCCGATCTGCATCCGCAGAAGGTGCAACCGGGCTATACGGTGCTCGATGCGTGGCTGGGCATCGGCGCCGACGACGAGCGCTGGTGCTGATGCTGATGCTGATGCTGGAAGCGTGGGCAGAAGATATCGGCAACGCAACCTGTCGCCAGATCGTCATCGATGCGCCGCTACAGGGGGGGGCGTGGAATGCATTTCTGGGCACCCCTCGCACTTACGCGGGGCTGAGCTTGCGGTTGCGGCATCAGGCCCTGGTGCGGCCTTGCCACGGCATCAGGATGCCTGCGTGAGCGCAACCTCGGCTAAGCCCGCAGCTGTCCATGGCGCGACAGGCACGTGCAGATCGGCTACAAACAAGGTCTCGCCTTCAACCTGCGTGCCGATGCTTCCGCTTTCTGCTCATGTGCTGTCGTTGTCCGCGCCGCATCCATCTGCTGGCGGTGTCCTGGCATTGCTGGATGACCGGTGCGCAGCCCTCTGGCGCCCGATGCGTGAGGCAGCCGGTGATTGCGCTGTCCTGTGCGCGAGCAATCGCGCAGCGATGGGTGTTGCGCATGGCGGTGCGTGGTCAACCTTGGTTTCAAACGACGACAAGCGGCCGGCGATGCGGCATGGTGCTATGCCGCCTGTTGCCGCAGCGCAGTCGCAGGCGGTGTGCTGATGTGGGAGGCACTCGGCACCGTTCGTGATCTCGGGCGGCTGCAGGAAATCGCCGCGGTGCTGATCCGTTACGGATTTGGCGACGTGGTGCGGCGTATCGGCCTGGCCGACGTGCTCGAACGTGCCGGCAAGCTGCTGCACTGGCACAACGCCGAGGGGCGCCTGCGCCTGTCCGCGGCGATGCGGGTGCGGCGCGCGCTCGAGGAGCTCGGGCCGACCTTCGTCAAGCTGGGGCAGGTGCTGGCCACGCGCGTGGACCTGCTGCCGCCGGAGTGGATCGAAGAGCTGAGCGAGCTGCAGAACGCAGTGCCCGCGCTGCCGTTCGAACAGATCCGCCCGCAACTGGTCGCGGCCCTGGGCGCGGAGCCGGAAAGCGTGTTCGCACGCCTGGACGAACAGCCTTTGGCTGCGGCATCGCTGGCGCAGACGCATCGCGCCTGGCTGGCCGATGGCACACCGGTGGTGCTGAAGATCCGCCGCCCGGGCATTGGCGATGTCATCGATGCGGATCTGCGCCTGCTGGCACGCCTGGCGGAAATCGTGGAAACGCGCGCGCCCGATCTCAAGCGTTATCGCCCCGCCGAAGTGGTGCAGCAATTCACCGTCTCCTTGCGACGCGAGCTGGATTTCGCCGCCGAGTGTCGCAATGCCGAGCGCATCGCGGCCAACTTCGTCAACGACCCCGGGGTGGTGGTGCCGTCGGTCTACTGGCAGTGGACCTGCGAATCACTCAACGTGCAGGAATTCATCGACGGCATTCCCGGGCGGGACATGCGCGCTGTGGACGCGGCTGGACTGGACCGCAAGGCACTGGCGCGCACCGGCGCCGGGATCGTGCTGAAGATGGTGCTGCAGGATGGCTGCTTCCACGCCGACCCGCATCCGGGCAACATCTTTTACCTGCGCGACGGGCGCATCGCCGTCATCGATTTCGGCATGGTCGGGCGTGTTTCCGAGCAGCGTCGTTTCCAGGTCGCGCAACTGCTGCATGGCATGGTCAGCTACGACGCCGAAGCGGTCATCGATGTGCTGCTGGAATGGGCCGGCACCAGTCTGGAGATCGATGAATCGCGGCTGCAGCAGGACATCGGCGCCTTCGTCGACGAATACCGCGGCGTGCCGCTGAAAGAGCTGCGCATCGGTGCGATGCTGGGCGATGTCACCTCGATCCTGCGCGATCACGGGCTGACCCTGCCATCGGATCTGGCGCTGATGATCAAGGCGTTTCTCACCCTCGAGGGCATGGGCCGCCAGCTCGATCCGGATTTCGACATGGCCACCGAGGCGCGCCCCTATCTCGAACGCGTGGTGTTGCAGCGTTATGCGCCCAGCGCGATGCTGCGGCGCAGCCGTCGCACCGTGACCGGCGCAATCGATCTGATCGGCGACCTGCCACGCGATCTCAAACGGCTGCTGCAGGCCGCACGGCGCGGCAAGTTGCAACTGCAGGTCGAAACGCGGGCATTGCGCGAATTCGGCGAACAGGTCGATCGCGCGGCCAACCGGCTCACCATGGGCATCGTGACGGCCGCGCTGGTGATCGGCTCGTCGATCGTCATGAACAGTGTCGGCGGCAGTGCCAGCCGCTGGCTGCTTGCGTTGGGGGTCGGCGGCTTCATCGGCGCAGCCATCTGCGGTGTCTGGATCCTGTTTTCCATCTGGCGGAGTCGGCGCTAGACGCGGCGCCTGTACCGCCCGGTTGCCGGTCTGCGCGTGAGGCACCACGCGGCGCTTGCGCAGGCGTCAGTTAGTAGTAATACTACTAACCATGGACCTGACCGATACCCAGCAAGCAATCCTGGCCTTGATCGCCGAGCGCATCGATGCCGATGGCGTACCGCCCTCGCAGACCGAGATCGCGCGCGCCTTCGGCTTCAAGGGTGTGCGCGCCGCGCAATACCATCTGGAGGCATTGGAGCAGGCCGGCGCGATCCGGCGTGTCCCCGGGCAGGCCCGCGGCATCCGCCTTGCCGGGCAGGGCGCCCAGTCACGCACCCCGCCTGCCGCAAACGAGCCGATGCGCGACGATGTACTGCGCCTGCCGGTGCTGGGACGTGTGGCGGCAGGCCTGCCGATCGGTGCGGATATCGGCTCGGACGACTTCGTGGTGCTGGACCGGGTGTTCTTCTCGCCGTCGCCGGACTACCTGCTCAAGGTGCAGGGCGACTCGATGCGCGACGAGGGTATCTTCAACGGCGACCTGATCGGGGTGCACCGCACCCGCGATGCGCGCTCGGGGCAGATCGTGGTGGCGCGCATCGATGAGGAGATCACGGTCAAGTTGTTGAAGATCGGCAAGGACCGCATCCGCTTGCTGCCGCGTAACCCGGACTACGCGCCGATCGAAGTATTGCCGGATCAGGATTTCGCGATCGAGGGCCTGTACTGCGGGCTGTTGAGGCCGAATCGTTGAGCACTGCGCCGATGGCTGCACTGGCGTTATCCCGAGCCGCTACCACAGGATTTCCCGCTGCCATCGCCATGGCCACCTTTCTAATCTGAGTGTGTCGCAGCCAGTCTCAGCCTGTGCGATACACCGCCGTTACATTAGCCCTACACCGAAATCACTGACAAGGATCACCCAGATGGATGAGAACAAGAAGCGCGCCCTTTCCGCCGCACTGAGCCAGATCGAAAAGCAATTCGGCAAGGGCTCGGTGATGCGCATGGGCGACCGTGTGATCGAGGCCGTCGAAGTCATTCCGACCGGCTCGCTGATGCTGGACATCGCACTGGGGATCGGCGGCCTGCCCAAGGGCCGTGTGGTCGAAATCTACGGTCCGGAATCGTCGGGCAAGACCACCCTGACCCTGCAGGCGATTGCCGAATGCCAGAAGAAGGGCGGCACCGCAGCCTTCATCGACGCTGAGCACGCGCTGGACCCGATTTATGCCGCCAAGCTGGGCGTCAACGTCGACGACCTGCTGCTGTCGCAACCGGATACCGGCGAGCAGGCGCTGGAAATCGCCGACATGCTGGTGCGTTCCGGTTCGGTGGACATCGTGGTGGTCGACTCGGTCGCCGCGCTGACCCCCAAGGCCGAAATCGAAGGCGAAATGGGTGACCAGCTGCCGGGTCTGCAGGCCCGCCTGATGAGCCAGGCGCTGCGCAAGCTGACCGGCAACATCAAGCGTTCCAACACCTTGGTGGTCTTCATCAACCAGTTGCGCCACAAGATCGGCGTGATGATGCCGGGCCAGAGCCCGGAAGTGACCACCGGCGGTAACGCGCTGAAGTTCTACGCTTCGGTCCGTCTGGATATCCGTCGTATCGGCGCGATCAAGAAGGGCGACGAGATCATCGGCAACCAGACCAAGATCAAGGTGGTCAAGAACAAGCTGGCGCCTCCGTTCAAGCAGGTCGTGACCGAAATCCTCTACGGCGAAGGCATCAGCCGAGAGGGTGAGCTGATCGACATGGGCGTGGAAGCCAAGCTGGTCGAGAAAGCCGGCGCCTGGTACAGCTATGGCGAAGAACGCATCGGGCAGGGCAAGGACAACGCACGCGGCTATCTTCGCGACAACCCGCAGGTTGCGGTGCGGCTGGAAGCCGAGCTGCGCGAGAAGTTCCAGCCGGCCGAAGCGCCGCGCGAAGCCGGTGACGACGTCGAGAAGGAATGACAGCAGCCCGTCAGAGCGAGCTGAGCCGTGATCAGGTCGGTGTCGGAGGCAAGCGCGAACCAGGATAGCCGAGTAGGCCATCCCTGGTTCCGCCCACCGGCCGCGCCCGGCTGATGGCAGAACGGCCGAACTGATGGCTGCGGCAAGTTTTCTATCGCGGGGACGGCGGAGTCAGTGCCGTCGCTTCCCGCGGTAGATCTATCGAAGGCCAGGAGGGCAGGCGCCACGGATGGCGCGTTGATGCTGTTTGAGTTTCGTACTCGGGACACCCACGATGGACGAGCAACCGCCCGCGCCAAAGCGGGGACGCCGGTTCAAGGAACAGACGCCGGTTCAACGCGCACTGGGACTGCTGGTGCGGCGCGAGCATTCGCGCAAGGAATTGAACCGCAAGCTGCTGGCGCGCGGGATCGAGCCGGACGCCGCACAGGCGGCCGTAGAGCGCCTGGCGGATGAAGGATGGCAGGACGACACCCGTTTTGCGGCTTCGGTCGTGCGCAATCGCGCAGGCTCGGGCTACGGCCCGCTGCATATCCGTGCCGAGCTCGGAACCCATGGACTGGACAGCGACGCCATCAGTGCCGCAATGGCGACATTCGAGGGCGACTGGACCGAAAACGCGCGCGATCTGATCCGCCGTCGCTTTGGCGACCAGGGCCCCACCGACCTGCCGCAGCGGCGCAAGGCCGCCGATCTGCTGGCCCGGCGTGGTTTTGATGGCAACAGCATTCGTAGTGCCACGCGCTTCGACCTTGAGGACTGAGGGCGTCAGGCCTGCTACCCTTCGTGGTTTCAGGTTGTTCCGCTCATCTGCGCCCACATCTCATTGGGTGACCGGGACTGCCGCCCGCCCAATGCCAGCACATGAACGCACCCGCCAAATTCAGCACTTCCCAGATCCGCAGTGACTTCCTCGCGTTTTTCGAGGGGAAAGGCCACACCATCGTGCCATCCGCGCCACTGGTGCCGGGCAACGACCCGACCTTGCTGTTCACCAACTCCGGCATGGTCCAGTTCAAGGACGTCTTCCTCGGCGCGGAAAAGCGCAGCTACGTGCGCGCGGCCGACGTGCAGCGTTGCCTGCGTGCCGGCGGCAAGCACAACGATCTGGATTCGGTGGGCTACACCGCGCGGCATCACACCTTCTTCGAGATGCTGGGCAACTGGTCGTTCGGTGATTACTTCAAGAAGGACGCCATCAGTTGGGCCTGGGAGCTGCTGACCCAGGTCTGGAAGCTGCCGGCTGACCGGCTGCTGGTCACCGTCTACCATACCGACGAAGAAGCCTTCGCCTTGTGGCGCGACATGATCGGCATTCCCGAAAGTCGCATCGTGCGCATCGGCGACAACAAGGGCGCGCCGTATGCGTCGGACAACTTCTGGCAAATGGCCGATACCGGCCCGTGCGGTCCGTGCACCGAGATCTTCTTCGACCACGGCGACCACATCGCCGGTGGTCCGCCCGGTTCGCCGGACGAGGATGGCGATCGCTTCATCGAGATCTGGAACCTGGTCTTCATGCAGTTCGACCGCCAGCCCGACGGCACCCTGGTGCCGTTGCCGGCGCCGTGCGTGGACACCGGCATGGGCCTGGAGCGGCTGGCTGCGATCCTGCAGCACGTGCATACCAACTACGAGATCGATCTGTTCCAGGCCTTGATCGGCAAGGCCAGTGCGCTGACCGGGGTCGCCGATCTGGAGAACAAGTCGCTGCGGGTGATCGCCGATCACATCCGCGCCTGTTCGTTCCTGATCGTCGATGGTGTGCTGCCGTCCAACGAGGGCCGTGGTTATGTGCTGCGCCGGATCATCCGGCGTGCGCTGCGACATGGCTGGATGCTGGGGGTGCGCCAGCCGTTCTTCGGCAAGATGGTGCCGACCCTGGTCGAGCTGATGGGCGAGGCCTATCCCGAACTGGTGGTCGCACGGGAGACCGTTACGCGGGCGCTGCTGGCCGAAGAGGAGCGCTTTGCCGAGACGCTGGACGCCGGCATGAAGATCTTCGACGAGGTCGCCGCGCGCTCGCAGGAAGTGATTCCCGGCGCCGATGCGTTCCGCCTCTTCGACACCTATGGATTTCCGGTCGATCTGACCTCCGACATCGCCCGCGAGCGTGGCTTGCGCGTGGACATGGAGGGCTTCGAGTTCGCCATGGAGCGTCAGCGCGAGACCGCGCGTGCCGCCGGCAAGTTCGGCGGTGGCGTCGCATTGCCGGCCGATCTGGTCGCCACCATGTCGCCGACGGTGTTTCTGGGCTATGAAGCCTATGACGCCGATGCGCTCAAGGTGGTGGCGTTGCTCAAGCAGGGCCGCCCGGTCGAGCGCGCGCAAGCCGGCGACGAGGTCATCGTATTCACCGATCGCACGCCGTTCTACGCCGAATCCGGTGGCCAGGTCGGTGATAGCGGCCAGCTCAGCGGTGGCGATGTCTCCATCGAGATCGTCGACACCCAGAAATTTGCCGGCCAGTTCCATGGCCATGTGGGGCGCATCACCGAGGGTACGCTGGCAGTGGGTGATGTGCTGGCGGGCGGCATCGACGTGCAGCGTCGTGGCAAGACCATCCTCAACCACTCGGCCACGCATCTGCTGCATGCGGCCCTGCGCGAGGTGCTGGGCACGCATGTGCAGCAGAAGGGGTCGCTGGTTGCGCCGGACCGCTTGCGCTTCGACTTCTCGCACTTCCAGCCGATCACGCCCGAAGAGCTTGCTGTGATCGAACGCAAGGTCAACGCAGAGGTGCGCACCAACCACAGCGTCGAAGTGCACAACATGGCGATGCAGGAAGCGCTGGATTTCGGCGCGATGGCCTTGTTCGGCGAAAAGTACGGCGAGAACGTGCGCGTGCTGAAGATGGGTGGCTATTCCACCGAACTCTGCGGTGGCACGCACGTGACCCGTACCGGCGATATCGGCCTGTTCAAGATCACCTCCGAAGGCGGTGTGTCCTCGGGCGTGCGTCGCATCGAAGCGGTGACCGGGCAGGGCGCGTTGGATCATGTCGCCGATGAAGAGCGACGTCTGTTCGAGGCGGCCAGCCTGCTCGGCGGCAACGCTACCGAGGTGGTCGACAAGGTGCGCGCGCTCACCGAGCGTCAGAAGCGGCTTGAGCGTGAGCTGGAGTCGCTCAAGGCCAAGCTGGCCTCCGGTGCCACTGCGGACCTGGGTTCCAGTGCCGTCGACGTGGCAGGCGTCAAGGTGGTCGCTGTGCGTCTGGAGGGTTTCGATGCCAAGGCGCTGCGCGATGCGATGGATCGTCTCAAGCAGCAGCTGGGCGATTCGGTCATCGTGTTGGCAGGTGCCGCGGGCGGCAAGGTAGCGCTCGTGGCCGGTGTGAATGGCAGCCCAACTGGCAAGGTGAAGGCGGGGGAACTCCTCGGCCATATCGCCAGTCAGATCGGGGGCAAGGGCGGCGGTCGTCCGGATCTCGCCCAGGGTGGTGGCGAGGATGGTCCCGCCCTTGCGACCGCGCTCGACGGCGTGCCCTCCTGGGTCAAGCAACACTTGGGCTGAACACTTGTGCTGGTATGCCTTGCTGGTTGGCAGGGTGTCCCGCTACCATTTCCGGTCTATTCCCTTTACCTAGGGCGGGCCTTATCAATCGGCCGCCGATGCTGGTGGGAAGCCCACCGGTTCCAGGAGATTTGCAAAATGTTGATCCTCACTCGCCGGGTAGGCGAAACCTTGATGATCGGCGACTCGGTCACTGTGACCGTACTCGGCGTCAAGGGTAATCAGGTGCGCATCGGCATCACCGCACCGAAAGATGTTGCTGTACACCGCGAAGAAATCTATCAGCGGATCCAGCGTGGGGATGAGCCGGTCGCTTCCGGTGCGCATCACGGCGACGATTCTTCGAATTGATCGTCATAAAGGGTTTACGTTAGCCCCTCTTACCCGGTATTCTTCGCGGCCTGCAACGGACACCGCGGCAGGACGCAAAAACTGGAGCGATGCCCGAGCGGCTGAAGGGGCTCCCCTGCTAAGGGAGTATAGGGTCAAAAGCTCTATCGAGGGTTCGAATCCCTCTCGCTCCGCCAGTGTTTTGAACGCCCGCAAATCCATGATTTGCGGGCGTTTTCATTTGTGTCGCCGTGGTGGCGACGATTGCAGGCAGGCGCCGGCGCAACGCCGGCAGCCGCACCGGCGGCAGCGTCTGAATTGCCATAAACGTGCCGTAGGCAGCGATTCAAGTAACCCGGGCATGGGTCGCTAAGGCTGTGACACCTCTTTCGGATCTCAACCCGATGCGCCTACCGCCGCTACTTGGACGCCTGTTTTCTTCCCGGAGCCGTGGGCTGCAGCACAAGGCCGATGCCGTGGACCGGGTGATGGCGGTGATCGAGTTCGATCTGGATGGCCGCATCCTGCATGTGAACCAGAACTTCCTGTCACTGATGGGCTACCGGCTGGACGAAGTCGTCGGTCAGCATCACCGCATGTTCGTGACCCCTGCCGACCGCGACAGCGAAAGCTACCGGCAGTTCTGGCAGGCGCTGCGCCGCGGCGACTTCAACGCCGGGCGGTTCTGTCGCCTGGACAAGCATGGGCGCGAGGTATGGATCAACGCCTCCTACAACCCGTTGCTGGATCGTGCGGGCAAGGCCTATCGGGTGGTCAAGTACGCCACCGACATCACTGCGCAGGTGCGCCAGACCGCCGATTTCGAAGGCCGCATCGATGCGATCGACAAGGTCATGGCGGTCATCGAGTTTTCGCTGGACGGCACGGTGCTCGATGCCAACGAGAATTTCCTTGCGGCCATGGGCTACCGGCTCGATGAGATCCGCGGCAAGCATCACGGCATGTTCGTGGACGCGCAAACGCGTCAGTCGGCGGCCTATCGCGCGTTCTGGGACAAGCTTGGGCGCGGCGCGTTCGACGCGGGCCGCTACAAGCGCATCGGCAAGGACGGTCGGGAGGTGTGGATCCAGGCGTCCTACAATCCTGTCCTCGACGAGCACGGGCGGCCGTACAAGGTGGTCAAGTACGCCACCGATGTGACCCGTCAGGTGATCGATTCGGCCGATGCCGATGGCCGCATTCAGGCCATCGACAAGGTCATGGGCGTGATCGAGTTCGATCTGCAAGGGCGTGTGCTGACCGCCAACGACAACTTCCTGGCCATTTTGGGGTACTCCGCGGAGGAGGCGATCGGCCAGCATCACCGCATCTTCGTCGACGCAAGCTACGGCGCCTCGGAAGACTACCGGCATTTCTGGATAAAGCTGGCGCGTGGCCAGTTCGATGCGGGCCGCTACCGTCGGCTGCACAAGGATGGCAGTTCGGTATGGATCCAGGCGTCCTACAACCCGATCCTGGACGTGTCCGGGCGGCCGTACAAGGTGGTCAAGTACGCCACCGATGTCACCGACCAGGTGCGCTCTGCCGAGCGCATGGGACAGTTGATGCAGCAGACACTGAGCATCGCGCAGAACGTGCAGCGCGAGGCACACCATATCTCGGTCAGCAATCAGGAGCTGGTGAGCCGCTCGTCCACGCAGTCGGCAGCGGTGGCGCAGACCTCGACCACCATCGACCAACTGGCAGAGACCGTCCGTACCAATTCCGACAGCGCCAATTCGGCCCAGCGCATGGCCGAAGCATCGGCCGATGTTGCGCGACGCGGCGCCACCGTCATCGCCGACATGGTCAAGACCACGGCCGGCATCCGCTCGGCGACCGATCGTATCGGCCAGATCATCGAGGTGATCGACGGCATTGCGTTCCAGACCAATATCCTGGCCTTGAATGCCGCCGTGGAAGCGGCACGTGCTGGCGAGCAGGGCCGTGGATTTGCCGTGGTGGCGACCGAGGTGCGTAGCCTGGCGCAGCGCTGCAGCGTCTCGGCGAAGGAGATTCGTGGCTTGATCGACAATGCGACCGACCAGGTGGGCGACGGTTCGCGCCTGGCCGAGCAGGCCGGTGTGGTGATGCAGGACATGGTCGGCTCGGTGCTGCGCGTCACCGCGACCGTGGAGCAGATTGCCGCTGCCAGCCAGGAGCAGGCGCGGGACATTTCCACCGCCAATACCGCGCTGCAATCGATCGGTGTGCAGGCGCGCGACCAGGCGCAGATGGTCGACGACCTGGCGCGTTCGGCGCGTGTGCTGGAAGCCGATGCCGATGCGCTGTTTGCCTTGGTCAATGGCGATGGCGAAGGTGATCGCGACACCGGGGCGGCGGCTGTGCGCAGCGAGGCCCCGATCAAGCCGCTTGCCAAGCCGCAGGCCGCGTGATCCCGCGCAGGGATGTGCTGATGCGCGGCCGCGTCGATGCATGGCGTCATGCATGGCAGCGGCATCGCCGGTGCCTTGCAGGCTGATCGCCTGAGCACAAAAAAGCCCGCCGGAAGCGGGCTTTGTGCTGTCGGCAAGTCTCCAGCGCGCAGCGTGCCGCATTGTCTGCTGCACGCTGCATGCCGGGCTGGCGCCGTTTACCGCGGCAGGTCGAACACCAGCACTTCCGCATCGCGTGCATCGGCCAGCACGATCTCCGGCTCGCCGGTGATCTGCAGCGCGTCGCCGGCCGACAGTGCCTGGCCATTGACGCTCAGGCTGCCGCGCGCCACCTGCACGTAGCCGATGCGGCCATCGGCCAGCGGCTGTTGCAGGCGCACCTGGCCATCGAGGATGGAGGCATACAGGCGTGCATCCTGGTGCAGGCGCAGCGAGCCGTGCTCGCCACCGGGCGAGGCGATCAGGCGCAGCTGGTTGCGCTTGCTGTCGGCATCGAAATGCTTCTCCTCGTAGCTGGGCTCGATGCCGTTGCGTTCGGGCATCACCCAGATCTGCAGGAAGTGCACCGGCTCGCTGGCCGAGTGGTTGAACTCGCTGTGGGTGACGCCGCTGCCGGCGCTCATGCGCTGCACGTCGCCGTAGTGCAGCACCGAGCCGGTGCCCATGCTGTCCTTGTGCTCCAGCGCGCCACCCAGGACGTAGGAGATGATCTCCATGTCGCGGTGGGCATGGGTGCCGAAGCCTTCGCCCGGGGTCACCTTGTCCTCATTGATCACCCGCAGCGGGCCGATGCCCATGTGGCGCGGGTCGTGGTAGCTGGCGAAGGAGAACGTATGGCGCGAGGACAGCCAGCCATGTTCGGCGCGGCCACGGGTTTCGCTCTTGCGGATAGTCAACATGCTGCTTCTCCTTGAAAGGTTCGAGTGTCGCCGGGAAGGGGAAATCGGTGTCCCAGCGG
Source organism: Xanthomonas sp. BRIP62418 (assembly GCF_003993495.1). Lineage (NCBI taxonomy): Bacteria > Pseudomonadati > Pseudomonadota > Gammaproteobacteria > Lysobacterales > Lysobacteraceae > Xanthomonas > Xanthomonas sp. BRIP62418. The sequence continues at coordinate 35,423 of NZ_QEZG01000059.1, read as the reverse complement.
TTTGATGCGTAGTCTGGGCCTGCGTATCGGCCACGAAAAGCGAGTAGATTTGGCAGCTACCATCGAAAAAATCGAACAATGAATATCAGCCTGGAAGCGCTGCAGATCCTGGATGCGATCGACCGCCGCGGTTCGTTCGCGGCGGCGGCCAAGGTGATGTTCAAGGTGCCGTCGACGATTTCCTACACGGTCTCCAAGCTGGAGGACGACCTGGGCGTGCAGTTGTTCGAGCGGGTTGGACCGAAGGCCACGCCCACGCAGGCGGGGCGTGAGTTGCTGCGCGAAGGGCGGCAGCTGCTGCGCGCCGCGCAGGAGCTGGAGGTGCGGGTGCGGCGGGTGGCGTCGGGCTGGGAGTCGGACTTTGCGATCGGGCTGGACGCGATCCTGCCGGTCGCCCTGCTGCAGGCGCAGATCCTGGACTTCTACACGGTGGCCGACAGCACGCGCCTGCGCGTGGTGAGCGAATCCTTGTCCGGCAGTTGGGAGGCACTGCTGGATCGGCGCGTGGACCTGATCGTCGCGGCGGGCGAGGGCCCGAGCGGTGGTGGCTACGTCGCCGAGGCGATCGGGACGCTGCGCTTTGTGTTCGCGGTGGCCTCCACGCATCCGCTGGCCGGCGCCGGCACGCTGGGCGCGGCCGAACTGGCCGAACATCGTGCGATCGCGGTAGCCGATTCGGCACGGCGTCTGCTGCCACGCACGGTCGGCCTGCTGTCCGCGCGCGATGTGCTCACCGTGCCGGACATGCAGACCAAGCTGCAGCTGCAGCTGGCCGGCGCTGGCTACGGCTTTCTGCCCGAGCCATATGCGCGCGGCGCGCTGCAGGATGGCCTGCTGTGCGAGCTGCAGGTGGAAACCCGCAAACCCGACGAAACGTTCTACCTGGCCTGGCGGCCGGGCGAGGAGGGCGAGGCGCTGGGCTGGTGGCGGCGCGCATTGCGCAGCGATGGGCTGTTCGATGGCTGGTTGCAGTCGCTTGCCGAAACGTATCGTTCCGTCGCCGCCGGGCAGTCGCGCGCTTGAAGAAGGGCCGATAATGGGCCCTCGCCGTCGCGCAGGGGCGCCGCATGCAGGGCTTGATCGAACAGTACGGATTGGCGCTGGTCTTTGCCAACGTGCTGGCGTTGTCGCTGGGCCTGCCGGTGCCGGCGCTGCCGACCCTGGTGCTGGTCGGGGCCGGCTACGCGCTGCAGGGCGGGGAGGATGCCTGGCTGGCCGGACTGACGGCCTTGGCGGTGTCGGTGCTGGCAAGCCTGCTCGGCGACCTGGCCTGGTATCTGGCCGGCCGCCGTTTCGGCAATCGCACCTTGCAGTCGCTGTGCCGGCTGTCGCTGTCGCGCGATACCTGCATGAAAAAGACCGAGCGGTTCTTCTCGCGCTGGGGTGTGCGGGTGCTGGCGGTGGCCAAGTTCGTGCCCGGTCTGTCGATGGTCTCGGTGCCGATGGCCGGTGCGATGCGGGTGCGCCCGGCGGCGTTCCTGCGCTACGACGCCCTGGGCGCGTCGCTGTGGGCATTGGTCGGCCTGGGCCTGGGCGCGCTGTTCGCGCATCAGGTGCAGGACGTGCTGGCGTTGCTGTCCGACCTGGGGTCCGGTGCGATCGTCGTCGTGGCCGTGTCGCTGGCCTGCTACGTCGGCTGGCGCTGGTGGCGCCGGCATGCCCTGCTGCGTTCGCTGGAGCATGCGCGGATCGCCGTGGAGGAGCTGGTGCCGCTGCTCGATGGCGACGAAGCACTGCGGCCAACGGTGCTGGATATCCGGGCGCCGGGCCACCGCGATCTGCAGCCGTACACGATTCCCGGCGCGGTGTTTGCCGACGAGCGTCAGCTGGCGCAGATCCTTGCCAGCGTGCCGCGCGATCGCAGCGTGGTGATCTATTGCGCGTGTCCGGACGAGGTGTCGGCGGCGTGGCTGGCCGCTCGGATGCGCGAGCGCGGATATCGCGACGTGCGGCCGCTGTTGGGTGGGCTGGATGCCTGGCGCGACGCCGGGCATCCGGTGACCTCGCTGCTGCCGGTCGTGGTGATGGCCGGGGCCGATGCGCTGGATGCGATGGCCTGATCGCCATGATGCGGTGACTTGCAGCGCGCATGCCGGCCTGTCGCGCGTCTTGCTTGGCGTTCGCTGCGTCATAACGGCGCAGCCACGATTCGTCCTCGAACGGCAGGCAAAAAAAAGACCAGCAAGCTGGTCGTTTTCTTCAAGATTGGTGCGCCCGGAGAGATTCGAACTCCCGACCGCCTGGTTCGTAGCCAGGTACTCTATCCAACTGAGCTACGGGCGCATTATCTTGTTTTGACTTGCGTTTCGACTTGCAGATCCATCGCAGTGCGATAAGACCTTTTAACTAAAAAGACAGCGTTTGAAGGCTGTCTCTCGTTGTTCTGAAGATGGTGCGCCCGGAGAGATTCGAACTCCCGACCGCCTGGTTCGTAGCCAGGTACTCTATCCAACTGAGCTACGGGCGCGTCGTCAGGAGCGGAATTATGCGGATGCCTGGAGTGCTCGTCAATCCCTTTGTGAAAGTCGATTGTCGCTGCCCGCATCGCCAAGCTGCCGCCGCAGCGCAGCGGCAACGGCAGCAGGCGTCTTCATCCACGCAAAATGATCGCTACGCGTGCCCAGTTGCGCATCGTCCAGGGCGATGCGCTCGGCAGGTGCCTGCGGCATTTTCTGCAGCAAGGCCTGCAAGGCGCCGGGCGGGCCGAGGCGGTCGCGTGCGAAGGTTACTGCGCTGATCGGCATGCGCAGTTGGCCCAGCGCCTGTTCGAGATTCCATGACGTGCCGACCGCACGATAACGATTGCTGCGACCGACCTGCGCCCAATCGGCGATCAGACTGCGCGCCTCGGTTCCGCCGAAACCGAGCGTTCGTCCATGCAGCACGCCCTGGGTACGTGCCAGCCATGGCAGCAGTCGGAAGATCAGCGGCAGGCCGTAGCGCATCGGCACCGGGAAATTGCGCCAGTACGGCGAGCCGCTGGCGACCAGCCACAGCTGCGCAATCCGTGCAGGCTGCAACGCGGCATGGCAGCAGGCCAGTTGGCCGCCGAGGCTGTGACCGCCGAGCACGCACGGCAGCTGCGGGTCATGCAGGTCGAGCAGCGCCCGGCTGGCGGGAATATCGTCGGCAAGCAGCGTGCGATAGCCCCAGTCGTGCTGGCGCGAGGGGCGCAGGGTGCTGCTGCCATTGCCGCGCCATTCGTGCAGGTACACCGCAATGCCGGTGCCGGCCAGTGCATGCGCGAACGGCTGGTAGTGTCGCGCGGCGACCCCGAGTGCCGGCAGCCACAGCAGGCTGGCGATCGGCCGCGCCGGGGCGTGGCGCAGCACCTGCCAGGCATGTCCATCCACGGCGGTGACGGTGAGCGTGCTGGCGTGCAAGCTCATGGGCTGGGCGCGGCACCGAAATGGTCCAGGACCAGCACCTCGCCGTGACCGGGGCTGTGGCCGAGGCGGATGGCGCGCGCGACGTAGTCGATGGCCGCTTCGCAGGCATTGAGCAGGGACAGGCCCTGGCACACCTGCGCGGCAATAGCCGCCGACAAGCTGCAGCCGGTGCCGTGCGCATCGACCTGCAGGCGCGGATGCATGAACACGTCCTGGGTGACGCCGTCATCGAAGCGGTCGATCACGCGCGTGCCCTCGTGCAGGTGACCGCCCTTGAGCAGCACCGCGTTGGCGCCGAGGTCGAGCAGGGCGGCGGTGGCGTGCTCGGCGGCATCGGCATCGTCGATGCGGCGGCGGGTTAGCAGTTCGGCTTCGGGCGTATTCGGTGTGATCAGCGTGGCCAGCGGCAGCAGGCGCGTGCGCAGGGCCTCCAGCGCGGCGTCTTCGAGCAGGCGGGCGCCACTGGTGGACACCATCACCGGGTCGAGCACCACGAACGGCGGGCGATGGCTTTCAAGCAGATCGGCCACGCAATGGATGACCTCGGCATTGGCGAGCATGCCGAGCTTGACCGCCTGGATCTGGAAGTCGGCAAAGCAGGCATCGATCTGCGCCTGCAGGAACGCGATCGGCGGGACATGCACGGCAGTGACGGCGCGGGTGTTCTGCGCGGTCAACGCAGCGATGGCCGACAAGCCGTGCACGCGGTGCGCGGCGAAGGTCTTGAGGTCGGCCTGGATGCCGGCGCCACCGCCGGAATCGGAACCGGCGATGGTCAGGGCGGACAGCGTGCTGGACGTGGTCATGAGGGGATTCTGCACTGCCGCCTGGCGGAAGTGCGGATCATTGCGTGCGCCAGCGACGCCATTGCAGGTAGGCAATGTAGCCGGCACCGGTCAATCCGGTGAGGCCGGCTGGCAGGTAGAGCGCGTCGTAGTGCCAGCGCTGGAACAGCCAGGTGCCAAGCATGCTGCCGGCGAGAAAGCCGCTGATGATCAACCCGCTCAGCGTGAGCCGGCGCACCTGCAGCGGGCGCCCGCGCAGCAGGTGCCCCAGGCCGATGCCCAGGTCGGTGAACATGCCGCTCAGGTGCGTGGTGCGGACTGCGGCGCCACTGAGGGTGGTGGCCATGGCGTTCTGCAGCCCGCAGGCACCTGCGGCGACCAGCGCGCCGCCGACGTGATGCAGCTTGAACAGCGGAATCGCGGCCAGCAACAGCAGCGCTTCGAGCAGCAGCGCCGCGCCGTAGCGCTGTCCGAGCCGCAGGACATCGTCCTGGATGATCAGGCCGCTGAGCATGGAGCCTGCGCAGAAGGCGATCAGGATGCCCCACAGGAAGCCGATCTCCGGTGCGCTGTCCTGCACCAGGGCCACGCCGAGCAGGCTGGTGGTGCCGGTGAGGTGGCTGACCACCTGGTGTTCGGAACCCAGGTAGCCGACCACGTTGACCATGCCGGCCACACCCGACAACGCGACCGCGCCGATCCAGACCCAGCGCGGCAGCAACAGGCCCATCGCCGGTCAGGGCGTGCCGTTGATGGCGATCTGCGAAAACGCGCCGGTTTGCGGGTCGTACAACGCGCCCCAGAACGCACCGCCGCCATCGCACACCCGGATCGCGTCCCTGGCCGGTTTCACTGGCGGATCGTTCGGCAGCCTGAAGGCGTTAATGTAGATCAGCTGCTGGCCCTGGATCACCACGCCGACATACTGGCGGTCGAAATCACGTGGCTCGGGGATGGTCGGGGTCAAGGCATCCTGCCTGGATTCGAGCTGCTCGATCTGCTGCTGGCTCGGTGTCCAGTAGCCGGTGATCTGGCCAGGATGACGCGCCGGGCTGTCGCGCGAGCAGGTGTCCAGCACCTGCTCGGCGACGCTCTGGCGGGTGATGACCCAGGATTGCCCGCTCTTGAGGTTGGTGGGCACGCTGGCCGGAGGCGGCGTGGTCGCGCAGCCGGCAAGTGCCAGGACGGTGAACGCCGCCGCGCCGCGCAGCAGGTGCATCACAGCACCTCCGAGGCGAAGTCGGCCAGGCGCGACCGCTCGCCACGACGCAGCGTGATATGCGCGCTGTGCGGCCAGGCCTTGAAGCGGTCCACCGCATAGGTCAGGCCCGAGGTGGTCTCGGTGAGGTAGGGCGTATCGATCTGTTCGACATTGCCCAGGCACACGATCTTGGTGCCGGGGCCGGCACGGGTGATCAGCGTCTTCATCTGCTTGGGCGTGAGGTTCTGCGCTTCGTCCAGAATCAGGTAGCGCGACAGGAAGGTGCGCCCGCGCATGAAGTTCATCGAGCGGATCTTGATGCGGCTGGCGAGCAGGTCGTTGGTGGCCGCGCGGCCCCACGAGCCGCCTTCCTGGTTGTGGGTGAGCACTTCCAGGTTGTCGGTCAGTGCGCCCATCCACGGGGTCATCTTTTCCTCTTCGGTGCCGGGCAGAAAGCCGATGTCTTCGCCGACGCTGACGGTGGCGCGGGTCATGATGATTTCGCGGTAACGCTGCTGATCCATCGTCTGCGCCAGGCCGGCGGCCAGGGCGAGCAAGGTCTTGCCGGTACCGGCGGTGCCGAGCAGGGTGACGAAATCGATCTCCGGGTCCATCAAGGCATTGAGCGCGAAGTTCTGCTCGCGGTTGCGCGCCACGATGCCCCACACCGCGTGCTGGCCGCTGCGGAAATCGTCGACCAGGCACAGCGTGGCCTTGCCGCCGCCGACCTTGGCCACGCGCAGTTCCACTTCGTCCTCGCCCGGCAGATACAGGTACTGGTTCGGATACCAGTCCTCGTCGTCGGCCAGCACGATCTCGTAATGGGTGCGGCCACGCTCGTTCCAGCTGCGCAGGTCCTGGTTGTGCTTTTCCCAGAAGTTTTCCGGCAGCTCGATGGCGCCGGTGAACAGCAGGCTGAAATCGTCCAGCGCGCGATCGTTCTGGTAGTCCTCGGCATTCAGGCCGCTGATGTAGGCCTTGATGCGCAGGTTGATGTCCTTGGACACCAGGATGACCGGTACATCCGGATTCTCCTCGCACAGCGCCAGCACCGATGCCAGGATCTTGTTGTCCGGAATCATCGCGCCGAAGGTGCGGCCCGGGTCGATCGGATGGATCTGGAAATACAGCCGGCCGATCGCGGCCTGGCCCTTGAGCTGGATGCCCTGCGGATGGCTGAGCAGGATGCCGGCCTGGATCTGCTCGGCGTTGGTGTTCTCCAGCAATTCGTCCAGGAAGCGGCTGACCTGGCGCGCATTCCGGCTGACTTCGGACGTGCCCTTCTTGGCGTTGTCCAGTTCCTCGATCACCTGCATCGGCAGGAACACATCGTGTTCCTCGAATTTGAACAGCGCGGTGGGATCGTGCATCAGCACGTTGGTGTCCAGCACGTAGATGCGCTTGCCTCGGGTCATTGGGTCTTCCAAGTGATGGAACAGGGGCGAGCCATCACGCCTGCGGGGCAGGGTGATGGAGGACACGGGAAACCAGGGGGCGTCACTGTCTGGCGTGCGCCTTCAACGCGGCCAGCACGGCGTCGGCGTGGCCGGCCACCTTGACCTTGCGCCAGGCCTGCACCACCACCCCTTCGGGCGACAGCAGGAAGGTGCTGCGCTCGATACCGAGCACCTGCTTGCCGTACATGTTCTTTTCCTTGATCACGTCGAAGGCGCGGCACAGGGCCTGGTCGCCATCGCTGACCAACGGGAAGGCAAAGCCCTGCTTGGCGCAGAAATTGTCGTGCGACTTCACCGAGTCGCGCGACACGCCCAGCACGACCGCGCCGGCCTGCGTGAACTGCGGCAGCAGCGCGTTGAAATCCAGGCCTTCGGTGGTGCAGCCGGGCGTGCTGTCCTTCGGGTAGAAGTACAGCACCAGCCATTTGCCGGCGTAGCCGCGCAAGGTGGTCTGAATGCCACCGGACAGCGACAGTGGCAGGTCCAGGCTTGCGGCGGGGAGGTCAAGTACAGCGTCGGTCATCGTTGCTCAGCCCAAAGTGGAGGGGCGTGCGGCGCGGTCATGCCGGGCCGACGTCCATCCCATCATAAGCAGCCACGTGGAAACGTTTGGCAAGCGCGTCGAACTGCGCATTGCGCTGATTCAGCGACTCGATGGTGTGCTGTTCCAGCTTGTCCACATGCAGGAAGTAGGACTCCTCGTCGTCGCCATCGTCTTCGTCGCGTTCGCCGAGGAAGATGTCGATGACGCGATAGCCGTCCTGGGTCAGTTGCGCGGCGAGCTGTTGCAGCGGTTGCTGCGCCGGGTCGGCGAAGAAATATTCCCAGCGCAACGGCCCGTCGAGATTCCAGTCGGTCTCGGAGCGGATGTGCTCGAACATCTGTTTCAGTGCGGAAAGGGCAATGGCCATCGGGACGTCTGCCTCAGAACTTCATCGGGTCCATGATCGCGTCGAGATTGAGGTGATCACAGAATTCCAGGAAATCATCGCGCAGTGCGGCGATGTGCATGTTGGCCGGCACGCCGATCGTCACCTGCGCAGAGAACATCTCCGCGCCGGTCTGCATGGCGCGGTAGCGCGTGCTCTGCAGGTTCTCGATGGTGATGCCCTGGCGGTCGAAGAAATCGGCCAGCTGGAACAGGATGCCCGGCTTGTCGGCGGCGATGACTTCGACGATGTAGGGCAGCAGGTTGGACTGGGTCTGCTTGGGGCCGGTGCGGTACCACACCAGCTTCAGGCCTTCCTCGCGCTCGAGGCGGGTCAGCATGGCCTCCAGCTTGGCGACCGAGTCCCAGGAGCCGGTGGCCAGGGCGGTGACCGAGACATCGCGCCCCACGGTGGCCAGGCGGGCGTCCACGAGATTGCAGCCGCTATCGGCGATGCGGCGGGTGACGGGCAACAGGGGGGACTCCGGATGCGTCGTGTAGGCGTTGATCAGGAGGTGGTTTTCGGTCGGCGAGGGCCGGGGAGTTGAGTCGGTCAAAGGGGCTTCCGGCATTGCATCAGGCTGAATGGCCGCCCGGGCAGGCGCCCTGGCGGTGACCAGCATACTTGCCCGTGGTTTCGCGCCGCAAGTAACATGCAGGCGGCCACAACCCGCGTGCGCGCGGGCCTTTCCTGTCACGTAAGAGCAGCAGAATCTTGTCCCTTTCCGGCATCATCACCGCGCTGGCGACCCCTTTCGGTCCGGACGGCGCACTCGACCTGGATGCCTGGCGGCGGTTGCTGGAACAGCAACTGCACGGCGGCGTGCAGGGAATCGTCGTCGCCGGTTCCACCGGCGAGGCCGCCGCATTGAGCGACGAGGAGTACGACACCTTGTTGCGTGCCGCCGTCGCGCAGGTGGCCGGCCGCGTGCCGGTGCTGGCCGGCACCGGCCTGTCGGGCACCGCCAAGACCATCGCGCAGACGCGCCGCGCCGCTGCGCTGGGTGCGCAGTACGCGCTGGTGGTGACGCCGCCGTACGTGCGTCCGACCCAGGCCGGCCTGCAGGCGCATTTCCTGGCGGTTGCCGACAACGGCGGCTTGCCGGTGGTGCTGTACAACGTGCCTGGCCGCACCGGATGCGACCTGTTGCCGGAGACGGTTGCCGCGCTGGTCGGGCATCCGAACATCGTCGGCATCAAGGAAGCGCGCAGCGAGCCGGAGCGCGTTGCCGCGCTGGTGGCGCTGCGCAGCGAGTCCTTCGTGGTGCTCAGCGGTGATGACGGCAGTGCCGCGCAGGCGATGCTGTCCGGCGCCGACGGGTTGGTTTCGGTGGCGTCCAACGCCTTGCCGTCAGCCTATCGGCGCCTGTGCGACCTGGCCCGCGACGGCCAGCGCGAGGCAGCCACCACGTGGGACGCACGCCTGAGCGAGTACCACAGTTTCTGCGGCATCGAATCCAATCCCATCCCGGTCAAGGCGCTGCTGCAGCGCGCCGGGATCGGGCACGGCCTGCGTTTGCCGTTACTGCCCCTTTCTGCGGCGCACCAGCCTGCCGCCGACCGCCTTGCCGCCGACGCTATTGCGTTGGAAGCGCTTTCCAGCCGCGAAATGCTCGCGGCCTGACCCAGGAGATCTATCGATGCGTCATTCCGTTTCCCCCGTCCGCGTGCTCTCGCTCGCGTTGCTGGCGACCGCCACCGTCGCCGCCACGAGCGGTTGCAGCTGGTTCCACAAGGGCGCACGCGGTGACTACGCGCTGGCCCCGGAAGCCCGTCCGCTGGAAGTGCCGCCGGATCTGAACCTGCCCGATACCTCCGGCGCGATGAAGGTGCCGACGCTGGCTTCGACCGCGCAGCAGAACACTTCGGCGCCGCCGTCCGCCAGCGCCAACAGCGGCTTCACCGTGCCGGGCGAGCGCGACGAGGTGTTCGCCAAGGTGGGTGCGGCACTGGCCGACATTCCCGGCCTGACCATCGCCAGCAAGGCGCAGATGCTCGGTTCCTACGACGTGAGCTACGAAGGGTCCAGCTTCCTGGTGCGCGTGGTGAAGGTCGACGCCGGCAGCTACGTGTCGGCAGTGGATCCGCGCGGCATGCCGGCCACCGCGGCAGCGCCGGTGGCGGTGATCACCGCGTTGAAGGGCAAGCTGGGCGGCTGAGGCCGCTGCAGCCATCGCAGACAGCAGAACGGGCGCTTCGGCGCCCGTTTTGCGTTTCTGATGCGGTGTCGTCGCAGCGCTGCCGTGGCGTTGCTGCGGCTGGAGGCGGTCAGGCGCTATGTCAGCGCTGCAGCAGCGGCAGCTTGTTCGGCTTGCCGTCCCATTCGGCGGCATCGGGCAGCGGCTCCTGGCGCACGGTCAGCACCGGCCAGGCCTTGGCCAGCTCGGCGTTGAGCGCGACGAAGCCTTCCTGGCCTGCCGGGACGTCGTCTTCCGGGTAGATCGCGTTGGCCGGGCATTCCGGCTCGCACAGCGTGCAGTCGATGCACTCATCCGGGTCGATGACCAGGAAGTTCGGGCCGACATGGAAGCAATCCACCGGACAGACCTCGACACAGTCGGTGTATTTGCACTTGATGCAGTTTTCGGTGACAACAAAAGGCATGGCGGAATCCGGCGTTTAGCCTGTCAATTCTAAAGCAGTCCGGTGGCCGGTGTGGGATTGGCGGGGATTTGTCCGCCCCGGCCGTGGCCGGCCGGTTGCGTGCTGGGCGTCTGCGCTCAGGCCAACCCGCGCTGCCTGGCCAGCGCGAACAATCCCGTGGCGGCCAGATCTTCCGGATGCCGCTGTGTCTGCACGCCCAGATGCGCCAGCGCCAGCGCATAGCGTTGTGCCAGGCCGGGGCTGCCGACCAGGTGCACGGTGGCGTGATCGCCGCGGTGCTCGCGCAGTTCGTGGCCGATCAGCAGGCCCGACAGATAGGACGGCAGTGCGGCGGCGGTGAGGCGGTCGAACAGGCCCAGGGTACGCGCGCCGAACAGGTGGTGGCTGAGCCCGCCGGGCTCGGCGCTGCGATCAACGCCTTGCGCGAATGCGTCGGTGTCCAGGTCCGCAGGATCGTCCTGCATCAGCTTGCCCAGGATGCTGTGCTGGCGCAGCACCGCATACAGCTCGCCGGTCATGACGGTGGCAAAACCGGTCAGCTGGCCGTGGTCGAGCTGTGCCCATTTGCTGTGGGTTCCGGGCAGGCAGGCGACGTGCGTGCCGTCGCCGAGCGCGGCGAGCAGGCCGACCAGCTGGGTTTCCTCGCCACGCATGACATCGGGCACGCCATGCTGCTGGCCGGTGCTCACGCCGGGCACGAACCACAGCGTGCGTCCGGGCAGCAGGTCGTCGTAGCTGCGCATCGCCTGCGCCAGCGCGGCGGTATCGGCCGGGCAGGGCAGATAGGCCTGTTCGACCCAGCCATTGCGGCTGCCGATCATGCCCGACAGCAGCAGCGGGCCGTCCCAGCCCTCGGTCAGCGTGCTCAGCACCTCGCCGAAGCGGCCCTGGCAGGCCAGGATGCCGTCGCTGCCGCGGCGCTGCTCCAGCACCTGGCCGTCGGCAGCGAGCAGATAGCCGCGCAGGCTGCTGGTGCCCCAGTCGATGGCGATCATGCGCTGGCCACCCGACTCTCGGGCAGGCCGTTGATCGGCACGTCGCAGACGTACAGGCCGCCGGCTTCCGGGGTGCGGGCCAGTTCCTCGGCGCTGTGGTCCAGGCGCGAGCTGATCACGTGCAGGCGGTCCAGCGCGGCGCCGCCGAAGGCGCTGCAGGTGGGGTGCTTGACCGGCACTTGCACGATGCGCTCGGTGCTGCCGTCGGGGCGGTAGCGCACCACGCGCCAGGCGCGCCACTGCGCATTCCACAGATGGCCCTGGCTGTCGATGATGGAGCCGTCCGGCTCGGCATCGGCGCGGTCCAGCGTGGTGAACACGCGCACGTTGCTGGTCTGGGCGGTGTCGGCATCGTAATCGCAGCACAGGATCTGCGGGCGCAGCGAGTCGCAGTAGTACAGCGTGCGGCCGTCGGGGCTGAAGCAGATCGAGTTGGGGATCGACACGCCCGGCAGCGGCAACGCACGCAGGCCGTGGCGCAGCGAGAACTGGTACATCGCACCGCGTGCGGCCTTGTGGTCGTGCTCGTCCATGGTGCCGAACACGAGGTTGCCGTTGCGGTCGGCGCGGCCATCGTTGCTGCGCGTATGCGGGTTGTCGGCTTCGATATCGGCCAGGTGCTGGAGCGGCAGGCTGTCGCCGTCGGCATTGTCCGGGTCGGCGATGCAGATCGACTTGGCCAGCGCGATCAGCACGCGGCCGTCGTCCATCAATCCCAGGCAGCCGGGGCGGTCCGGCAACGTCCAGTACCGGGTGTGGCCGCTGTGCGGATGATGCCGCCACAGGCGCTTCTCGCTGATGTCCACCCAGTACAGCGCTTCACGCTGCTCGCACCACAGCACGCCTTCGCCATGCGTGCAGCGGCTGTCGACCGCCAGCACGGCGGTGTGTTCGGGCGTGCTCACCATTCGGCGATGCTGCCATCGCTGTGACGCCAGACCGGGTTGCGCCAGTCCGGCGGATTTTCGTTTGCGCGCTTGAGCATGTCTTCGTCGATCTCCACACCGAGCCCGGGCTTGGGCAGGGCGGCGATACTGCCATCGACACACTGAAAATCGTCTTTATTGATGACGTAGTCGAGCAGGTCGGCACCTTCGTTGTAGTGGATGCCGATGCTCTGTTCCTGCAGCACCGCGTTGTGCGACACGAAGTCCACGTGCAGGCAGGCGGCCAGCGCGATCGGGCCGAGCGGGCAGTGCGGCGCGAAGCCGACATCGTAGGCCTCGGCCATCGCGGCGATCTTGACGCACTCGGTGATGCCGCCGGCATGCGACAGGTCCGGCTGCACCATGCCGATCCCGCCGGCGCACAGCACGTTCTTGAATTCGAAGCGCGAGAACATGCGCTCGCCGGCGGCCAGCGGAATCGAGGTGCTTGCGGCCAGGCGCGGGTAGTACTCGGCCTGTTCGGCCAGCACCGGTTCCTCGACGAACAGCGGCTTGAACGGTTCCAGCTCGCGCAGCAGCGCCTTGGCCATCGGCGCGCCGACGCGGCCGTGGAAGTCGATACCGAAGTCGATGGTGTTGCCGAAGGCCTCGCGGATCTCGGCGACCTTGACCACCGCCGCATCGACCGCGCGCGCGCTGTCTATCAGCTTCATTTCCTCGGTGCCGTTGAACTTGAAGGTGTCAAAGCCCAGTGCACGGTAGTCGGTGATCTGCTGGATGATCGCACCGGGGCGGTCGCCGCCGACCCAACGATAGGTCTTCATGCGATCGCGCACCAGCCCGCCCAGCAACTCGTACACCGGCACGCCCAAGGCCTTGCCCTTGATGTCCCACAAGGCCTGGTCGATGCCGGCGATGGCGCTCATCAGGATCGCGCCGCCACGGTAGAAACCGGCGCGGTACATGGTCTGCCACAGGTCGTTGATGCGCGCCGGATCCTTGCCGATCACATAGCCGGCCAGTTCATGCACGGCAGCTTCCACCGAGCGCGCGCGGCCTTCGATGACCGGCTCTCCCCAGCCGGTGATGCCCTCGTCGGTCTCGACCTTGAGGAACAGCCAGCGCGGTGCGGCGTGGTAGGTGGTGAGGCGGGTGATCTTCATCCTTGCAGTTCCTGGTAGGCCTGCACGAAGGCGCGTGCATGCGTCTGGGTCGTTTCGAGCGATTGCGCGGGTTTGTACAGTTCGCCACCGATGCCGGCGCCGGCGGCGCCCTGGGCAACGAAGCCGGCCAGGGTCTGCGGGCTGACGCCGCCGACCACGTAGACCGGAATGTGGGTGGGCAGCACCGAGCGCAGCGCGCGCACATGCGCTGCGCCATAGGTGGCTGCCGGGAACAGCTTCAGGATCGTTGCGCCGGCATCGATGGCGTCGAACGCCTCGCTGGCGGTGGCGAAACCGGCCACCACGGTGAGCCCGCGCGACACCGCATGGCGGATCAGCGACGGGCGCGTGTTCGGGGTGACGATGAAGCGCGCACCAATCTCGGCCAGGGTGTCAACATCGTCGTTGCGCAGCACGGTGCCGGCGCCGATCCAGGCGCGCTCGCCGTAGGTCTGCTGCGCGAGCGCGATGCTCTCGGCCCAGCGCGGCGAATTGAGCGGGATCTCGATCGCGTCGAAACCGGCGTCGATCAGTGCACCGACATGGTCGAGCGTTTCTTCCGGCGTGATGCCACGCAGGATGGCGATCAGTGGCAGGGCGAACAGGCTGGCGGTGGTGTCTGAGGTCATCGTGTTACTCGCGATAGAGCGGAAAACGGCCGTCGGCGACCGAAGGGCCGCCAACGTCGGGGGAGGGTGCAGCGCTGCACGGCGCTGCGCGGAGGATGGCAGGCAGCGACGACGCGGTGGCTGCGGCACCTGCGTGCGCACTCCAACGGCCTGCAATTGGCCGGCAAGTTACCGTCATCGTCGTCCACCTCCGCAATCATGGCGTGCGTGTTGCCATCTCGTGGAAGATGGGGTCACGTCTGTTCTGGCCGCGCCCGGGAGGTAGGGGCTCCTGCTGCGGCGTTCGATAGCCTCGCGCGCGGAGATATGTGCTGCAAATGAAATTTTCGGCATATTCTATTCCTCCTACGAATACACCTGCGTGGCGATACCCCATGGCAAATTCCAGCACTCCCTGGTTCAACGCTGCCCGCCTCAAGACGCGCCAGCTGCTGCTGCTGCTGCATCTGCACGAACAACGCTCGGTGCTGCGTGCGGCCGAGGCCGCCAGCATGACGCAACCGGCCGCCTCCAAGCTGCTGGCGGAAATGGAAGACATGCTGGGGGTGAAACTGTTCGAGCGACATGCCCGCGGGGTGGAGCCTACCTGGTACGGCCATGTGCTGATCCGGCGTGCGCGTGCGGCGATGTCGGAGATTGGCCGGGCGCAGGAGGAAATCGCCGCGTTGCGGGCCGGGCGCATGGGCCAGGCCTCGATCGGCACAGTGGTCAATCCAGGCACCAACCTGGTGCCGCAGGCGATCGCCGAGGTCAAGCGCGAGTTCCCCGACATCCTGGTGCGGGTGGAAATGGACTACAGCCGTCCGCTGGTGGCCAAGTTGCTGGACGGCCAGCTGGATATCGTGATCGGCCGCATCCTGGGGCCCGAGGGCGTAGGCGAGCTGGAATTCGAGCCGCTGGCCGACGAGCCGCATTCGGTGATCGCGCGGGCCGGCCATCCGCTGGCCAGCCGGGTCGGCCTGCAGCATGCGGACCTGGTACGCCATGGCTGGATCCTGCCGCCAGCCGACAGCGTGCTGCGCGCGCGGCTGGACTCGATGTTCATGGAGCACGGCGTGCAGACGCCGACCAATGCGATCGAGACCTCGTCGCTGCCGGTGACCTCCACGCTGCTGCGCGGCACCGACATGCTGACCGCCTTGCCGGTGGAATCGGTGGCGCCGCTGATCCAGGCCAAGCTGCTGACCGTGCTGCCGATCGAGCTGGGTGTGCGCATGGAGTCGTTCGGCATCATCCGCCGACGCGATTACATCCTGCCGCCGGGGGCCGAGCGCATCCTGCAGGCGCTGCGCACCACTGCACGGCGTTTGTATCCGGCCTTGCGCGGGCCGGAATCCACTGGATAAGCGGGCTCTTCCATTCGTATTCCAGAAGGGCATACCAGACTGTGAATTTTTCATTGGCTGGCGCTAGACCACGCGCCTATATCTGTGAGCCAGATCGCACGCTGAAGCGCACGTGAAGTCGGGCAGGTGATCGGCGGCCAAGCCGCCATGCAGTGGGAGGTGGAGCCGGGCGGCAACGTCCGTGTCCTGCACGATCACGTGGCCCGTTGACGGTGCCGCGCTAACCAGTCTTCCGTCGTCTTGCGTCCTGGGAGGGATTCAGATGTACAAGTTTTCAAGCCATGCCTCGGCAGGGACGGGCGTGCACGCACGTCGTACCCCGCGTTTGCGTCATTCCGCCATGGCCGTCAGCATCGGGCTATTGCTCGCCGCACCGGTGTACGCCCAACAGACGCAGTCGCCCCCGACTGCCCCCGCCGGCAATACTGCCGGCAGCGCGGTGGATCTGGATGCGGTGGAAGTGCGCGGTGTGCGCGCCAGCCTGATCAAGTCGCAGGTGATCAAGCGCGATGCCAGCCAGATCGTGGATTCGGTCAGTGCCGAGGACATCGGCGCCTTGCCCGACCGCAGCGTCACCGAGACCCTGCAGCGCGTCAGCGGTGTGACCATCGATCACTTTGCCGCGCGCAGTGACCCGGACCATTTCTCCGCCGAAGGCAGTGGCGTGATGATCCGCGGCCTAACCCAGGTGCGCGGCGAACTCAATGGCCGCGACATCTTCAGCGCCGCCAGCGGCCGCGGGCTGAGCTTCGAAGACGTGCCGGCCGAGTTGATGGCCGGGGTGGACGTGTACAAGAACCCCTCGGCGGAAATCATCGAAGGCGGCCTGGGCGGCACGGTCAATCTGCGCACGCGCATGCCGTTCGACAACCCGGGCCGGATCGTCGGTGGCAATGTCGATTACAACTACGGCGACATGAGCAAGAAGTACAAGCCGTCGGCCTCGTTCCTGTTCAGCGACCGCTGGAACACCGGCATCGGCGAAATGGGCTTCATGATCGACGTCGCGCACTCGGAGCTGGCCACGCGCTCGGACGGCATCCAGGTGGAGCCGTACGTGCGGCGCACCGACGAGGCCGTGCTGGCCGGCAGCGGACGCAGCGAGGTGTTCGTGCCGGGCGGGGTGAACTGGCGTCAGCTGGATTTCGAGCGCAAGCGCGACGGCATCGCGGCGGCGTTCCAGTGGAAGCCCAGCGATGCCACCGAGATCTACGCGCAGTTCCTGCGCTCGCGCTACGAAATGAACTGGCAGGAGCGCGCCGCGTTCTTCAACGACAGCAACAACAGCATCACGCCGGCGCCAGGCACGACCTTCGACTACGACGATCGCGGCGGCTTCCTGCGCGGCTCGCCGGTGTCCAGCTCGTGGCGCGGGGTGCTCACCGGCGACGGCGTGCGCTTCAACACCGACAACCGCTATTCCGAACAGCGCACCACCACCACCGACATGTCGGTGGGTTTCAGCCACTTCTTCAACGACAACCTGCAGATCAAGGGCGATATGCAGCTGGTGGAGTCGGAGAACGAACAGCTGGATTTCACCGTGTTCAGTGCGACCTATCTGCCGGGCCTGTCGTATGACGTGTCGGGCAGGTATCCCAGCGTGCAGATCGCCAACCCGGCCTTCACCCAGGACCCGTCCAACTACTTCTGGGCGGCGGCGATGGACCACCTGGGCAAGAACCGCGGGCGTCAGCTGTCCACGCGCGTGGATCTGGAATACACCTTCGATGACAGCAGCTGGTTGCGCTTTGCGCGCTTCGGCATGCGCGCCACCGACCGCAACCAGATCAACAAGAATTCCGGCTACAACTGGGGCGTGATCTCCGACAACTGGGCCGCCATTCCGGGCACCAGCAACGGCCTGGCCAACATGTCCGAGTTCATGACCGACCAATCGTCGTTGTTCACCTTCTCCGACTTTTTCCGTGGCGGCGTGAACGTGCCGACCACGCTGGTGGTGCCCAACAGCGGCCTGGTCAACAACTACGCCTCGGCCTCGCAGATGATCCAGCAGATCGTGGCGCTACGTGGCTACGGCTGGGCGCCGGACACCTATCAGCCACAGGACACCAACCGGCAGCACGAACGTACCCAGGCCGCCTACGCGGCGCTTTACTTCGGCAACGACGAGGCCTGGGGCGTGCCGGTGGACGGCAACATCGGCATCCGCGTGGTGCAGACCAAGACCCAGGCCGAAGGCTTCGGCCAGTTCCAGACCCTGGCCGGGCTCAATGTCTCGCCGGAACTGCAGGCGCGCTATACCGGGCAGTACTTCGAGAACAACTCGCAGGGCAGCTACACCAACGTACTGCCCAGCCTGAACCTGCGCCTGCGCTTCACCGACAGCCTGCAGTGGCGCTTTGCCGCCTCCAAGGCGATGGCGCGCCCGGACTACACCCAGTTGCAGCCGTATGTTTTGCTCAACGTGGAAACCAACGACGCCGGCCAGGCGACCGATTTTGTCGGCACCGCCGGCAACCCGAACCTCAAGCCTATGGTGGCCAACCAGTTCGACACTGCGCTGGAGTGGTACTTCGACACCAGCGACATGCTGTACGCCACGCTGTTCTACAAGAAGGTCAAGGACTACTTCTCCACCCAGACCCGCAGCGAGATCTACGACAACCGCCCCTGGCTGGTGACACGCCCGTACAACATGGACGAGGGCACCATCCGCGGCGCGGAGCTGGGCTATACCCAGTTCTTCGACCAGCTGCCGGGCTGGCTGAGCGGGTTCGGCGTCAATGCCAACTTCACCTTCGTCGACAGCCAGGGTGGCGCCAACACCGCCACCGACCCGTACACCAACACCACCGTCACCGGGGTCGAGCTGCCGCTGGAAGGCCTGTCGCGGCGCAGCTACAACCTGGCCGGCATCTACGAGAAGGGGCCGTTGTCGCTGCGCCTGGCCTACAACTGGCGCTCGCGCTACCTGCTGACCACCAGCGATGCGTCCACCCGTCTGCCCACCTGGGCCGACGACTACGGCCAGCTCGACGGCTCGTTCTTCTACCGCTTCAACGCGCACCTGCAACTGGGCGTGCAGGCCAACAACCTGACCAACACGGTGACCAAGGTGCTGATGGGGCCGACCTCCTACGAAGGCGGTGAAGTGGATCCGCGTCTGTATACGCGCTCTTCCTTCGTCAACGACCGGCGCTACTCGCTGGTGCTGCGCATGAACTGGTAAGCGAAGGCCGTCACGGAACTGCTGTGTCCGGGCTCGCGGAGTTGAGCCCGCTTTTGCCGATCCGGCCCGCCGGGTCGGCAATGCCAGACCCGGCGGGTTTGTCGGGGTTGCTATAGTTTTTACGAATAGCTTTCCAGGAATATTTCATTGGTGTGGCACGACGGCGCCGCCCTATGCTCCGGCCGCAGCCGCTAGGTAAGCCTTGTCAGGATTACCACGCATCGCAACCGCCCGGCCTTCCGGTCGTGGGCGGATGCGGGCCAGCACCAACGACGGGCAGGGCGTTCGCGCACCGACCCGCTAAAAAATTAGAAGTACATGCGTCCTGGGAGGGAGCACCATGTCAGTGCAACATCGCCACATTCCGGCAGGCCGGACTGTGGGTCAGCGTTCGATCCGTGATTTCCGCCGCTCCGCGATGGCCCTCAGTGTGGCCACGCTGTTGAGCGCGCAGGCCTACGCGCAGGATGCGACCACCACTGCCGCTCCGGCTCAGGATTCCACCACCCAGCAGCTCGACACCGTGCAGGTCACCGGCACGCGCAGCAGCGTCACCAAGGCGCAGCTGGTCAAGCAGAACGCCGAGCAGATCGTCGATTCGATCGTTGCCGAAGACATCGGCAAGCTGCCCGACAACAACGTCGCCGAGGCGCTGCAGCGCATCTCCGGCATCCAGATCACGCGCAACTACGGCGAAGGCAGCTCGATCGCCATCCGCGGCCTGACCCAGGTGCGTACCGAACTCAATGGCCGTGACATCTTCACCGCCAACGATGGCCGTGGCCTGAGCTTCGAGGACGTGTCGGCCGAACTACTCGGCGGCGTCAACGTCTACAAGAATCCCTCGGCCGACATGATCGAAGGTGGCCTGGGCGGCACCGTCGACCTGCGCACGCGCCTGCCGTTCGACTACGACGGCCGCAAGATCGCCGGCAGCGTCCAGTACAACTATTACGACCTGGCCGACGACGGCAAGCCGGCGTTCTCGGGCCTGTTCAGCGATCGCTGGCAGACCGGCATCGGCGAGATCGGCCTGCTGGTGAACTACTCGCAGCAGAAGAGCCCGTTCCGCCAGGACACCATCTCGATTGAGCCGTGGTACACCCAGACCGATCTGCCGGGCTATGAAGGCCAGGGCGTGTCGGTGCCGCATGGCGCCGGCATCAACACCACCGTCGGCGAGCGTGAGCGCAAGACCGGTGCGTTCGCGATGCAATGGCGTCCCAACGATGCGGTGGAGGTCTACACGCAGGTGCTGCGTTCGGAATACGACTTCAGCTGGCACGACTATTCGTTCTTCGCCCTGACCGGCGCCAACCCGATGCAGGGCCTGCCCGGCATCGAAGTCAACGACCGCAACGAATTCGTCAACGGCGCGTTCCAGAACGTGCCGACAGAGTCCAACACCAGCCTGACCGAGCGGCATTCGGTGACCACCGATTACTCGCTGGGCGCCAAGTGGACGGTCAACGAGAAGCTGACCCTGAGCACCGACTTCCAGTATGTCGATGCCACCACCACCGGCACGCGCTACATCCTGTCCACCGGTCAGTCCACCAGTCCGCAGTTCAACGTCGACTTCCGCGGCGACCTGCCGCGCCTGTCGGTGACCGATGCCAGCGGCGCGGAAGGCTACCTGGCCGACGTCAACAATTACGACGGCTGGCGCTATCACCTGGACAACAAGGACGACAACAAGGGCACCGAGTTCGCCTGGCGCGCCGACATGGATCTGGCCTTCGACAGCGACTTCGTGCGCAGCTTCAAGGCCGGTGTGCGCTACACCGACCGCGATGCCGAGACCAAGGGTAATATCTATCGCTTCATGTGCATCAACAACTGCGCGGGCGCGCCGTTCTCGCAGTTCCCCAGCGTTGGTGTCGTGACCAATCCGATCACCGATTTCTTCCGCGGTGAAAGTCATGCCTTCGGCCCGACCCTGACCGCCTCCGATGCGGCGGTGGCGAACTATCGGCAGACCCTGGCCACCTTCGGTGCCAGCCCTCTGGAGTTTTCGCCCAACAACATCAACGCGCAGACCGAGAAGACCTACGCGGCCTACGGCGTGTTGCGCTTCGGTGTGGACAGCGATTCGATTCCGTTCGACGGCAACATCGGCGTGCGCGTGGTGCGGACCGAGGTCGGCTCCACCGGCGTGCGTACCGGCACCGACGGCGAGGGCGGCGGCCTGATTCCGGTGGACGCGCAGCAGACCTATACCGACGTGCTGCCGAGCTTGAACCTGCGCTGGATGCTGAGCGATCAGCTGCAGTGGCGTTTTGCCGCCTCGCGCGGTATCTCGCGTCCCACCTTCGATCGCCTCAACCCGAACCTGAGCCTGAGCACCGGCACCTCCAACGGCGCCTCGACCTTCACCGGCAGGGCGGGCAACCCCGATCTGGAGCCGGTCAAGGCCGATCAGTTCGACACGGCGCTGGAGTGGTATTTCGGCCAGGGTTCGATGATGTACGGCACCCTGTTCTACAAGAAGGTCGAAGGCTTCATCGCCGACAGCGTGTTCAACGAGGTCTACGATGGTCGCGTGTGGCAGATCACCCGTCCGGTCAATGGCGATGCCGGCAAGATCCGCGGTGCGGAACTGGGCTACACGCAGTTCTTCGACTTCCTGCCGGGCTGGCTGAGCGGCTTCGGCCTGCAGACCAACTACACCTATGTCGACAGCGAGGCACCGAGCCCCACCGCCACCGACACCAACGGCCAGGCGCTGACCGTGCCGCTGGAAGGCCTGTCCAAGAACAGCTACAACGCGATCCTCAGCTACGAAACCTCGCGCTTCCAGGGCCGTGTGGCCTACAACTGGCGCAGCGACTGGCTGGTGACCACCGCAGGCAACGGCACCGGCAATCTGCCGGTCTACAACAAGGGCTTCGGCCAGCTGGATGCCTCGCTGCGTTTCAACATCAATGATGTGTGGTCGATTTCGCTCGATGGCGTGAACCTGCTCGATACCCGGCGCGAAAGCTACCTGGGGACCGAGTCGCGCTACCGCGACTTCGTGATCAACGATCGTCGGTATGGCCTGACCTTGCGGGCCAGCCTGTAGAACGCGCCGTAGGAAGTGCGTCGCCGGTTCGGCGAGCTGTGCAGGCAGCCCGTCGGACCGGTGTTTTTCCTATCGACGGCATGCCGTCGATCGCAAGGGAGCCGGAGGAATGATCGCTGTAATCGATCCGCCTACTGTGCGCCGCGTTACCGCAGCGATGCGGCCGGTCCGTGCGTGGCTGGCACTGCTGTTGCTGTTGCCGTTTTCGATCCTGCCGCTGCAGGCTGCCGATCCGGCGGTGCAGGGGCCTTACCAGTGGCGCAGCGTCGCCATTGGCGGTGGCGGATTCGTCACCGGTGTGCTGTTTCATCCCGCCGAGCGCGATCTTGCGTATGCACGTACCGATGTCGGTGGTGCGTACCGCTGGGATGGGCGCGCGCAGCAGTGGGTGGCGCTGACCGATTGGCTGGGCGCCGACGACTGGAATCTGATGGGGATCGACGCGTTTGCGGTCGATCCTGCCGACCCGCAGGCGCTGTATCTGGCTGCGGGCACCTACATGCACGAACGTGCCGGCAATGCCGCGCTGCTGCGCTCGTTCGATCGCGGCCGCAGTTTCGAGCGTGCCGCGCTGCCGTTCAAACTCGGCGGCAATCAACTGGGCCGGTCAAATGGCGAACGCCTGGCGGTGGACCCGCACGACGGCCGTGTGCTGTTGTTGGGCTCACGCGATGCAGGCCTATGGCGCAGCGACGATCGCGGCGCGCACTGGGCGCGGGTGGACGCATTTCCTGCCGAGGCCCTGGCAGGTGCAACCGCGCGCAATCATGTCGGACGCGAACAGGCAGTGGGCATTGCCTTTGTCGTTTTCGATGCCGCCAGTGGCCGCGACGGTCGGCCGACCCCGCGCATCTATGTCGGCGTGTCCACCGCGCAGACCAGCCTGTATGTCTCCGACGACGCCGGGCGCAGCTGGTCGGCAGTGGCCGGGCAACCCAGGGGCCTGCGTCCCAGCCATATGGCCGGTGGCAGCGATGGGCAGTGGTACCTGAGCTACGGCGACCAGCCCGGCCCGGATCTGATGGCCGGTGGCGCGCTGTGGAAGTACACCCCGGCGCTTGCGCGTTGGAGCGAGATCAGCCCGATCGCGCAGCCGGCCAGCGGCGATGGCTTCGGCTGGGGCGCGGTGGCGGTGGATCCGCAACAGCCGCAGGTGCTGCTGGCCAGCACCTTCCGCCGTCGTAGCCCGCGCGATGAGCTGTTCCGCAGCGTCGATGGGGGGCGCAGCTGGACGCCGTTGCTGGCTGGCGCGCAGTTCGATCACAGCGCCGCGCCGTGGACCGCGAAGGCCACGCCGCACTGGATGGGCGCGCTGGCGATCGATCCGTTCGACAGCAACCACGCCCTGTTCGTCACCGGCTACGGCATCTGGGCCTCGCGCAATCTGCAGCAGTTCTCTGCGCAGCGGCCGTTGCAGTGGTGGTTCCAGGATCGCGGGCTGGAAGAGACCGTGCCGCTGGATCTGCTCAGCCCCATGGCCGGCGCGCATCTGCTCAGCGCACTCGGCGATATCGACGGTTTTCGGCACGACGATCTGGAACGTGCACAGCTGCAGTACGCCGGCCCGCGCCTGACCAATGGCGAGAGCATCGACGCCGCCGGGCAGGCCGCGCAGTGGGTGGTGCGCAGCGGCACCGTGCGTGATCGCCGCAACAACGAGATCCGTGCGCTGTATTCGCGTGATGGCGGCGCGCAGTGGACGGCATTCGCCAGCGAGCCGCCGGCCGGGCAGGGCGCCGGCAACATCGCCATTGCCGCCGATGCCTCGCAGGTGGTGTGGGCGCCGGACGCCGGCGGTAACTGGCGCACAGCCGATTTCGGCAAGCACTGGCAGCGTGTACAGGGGTTGCCCGAGACCGCGGTGGCAGTGGCCGATCGCGTCGATGCACGGCGCTGGTACGCGGTGGATACCGCCAGCGGGCGCCTGTTCGAAAGCCGCGATGGCGCAGCGAGCTTTCGCGACACCGGTGCCCAGGTCGGCAGCCCGGCGCGCGACGAGCGTGCGCGTCCGCAGCTGCGCCCGGATCCGTGGCGGGCGGGGGTGGTGTATCTGGCCAGCCCCACGCTGGGCGTGATGCGCTGGCAGGGCGGGCGCTTGCAGACCTTGTCCAAACCGGACCAGGCGCGTTCGCTTGGCATCGGCAAGGCGCTGCACGCGGGCGCACCGCCGGCGCTGTATCTGGCCGGCCGCGTGGATGGGGTGGACGGCGTGTTCCGCTCCGACGACGAAGGCGCGCAGTGGTTGCGCATCAACGACGACGCGCACCGGTTCGGCAAGCCGTACAGCGTCACCGGCGATCCGCGCATCCCCGGGCGCGTGTACTTCGCCACCGGTGGGCGTGGCATTTTCTACGGCGATCCACGATGAGCGCTGCGTCGCTGCGCGCGTCATCGCGCTGTCTTACCGTGTACGGCGGCGTGCGTCGTCGCATCGCTGCGCGCCGATTGGTCGCGCCGTCCCTAGAGATCATTGCATGAGCGCTTCCCTTATCCGTCGTGGCTGCCTGTTGGGCCTGGTCCTGGCCAGCCCCACCGCATTGGCACAACCGAGCTTGCCGTTGTTGTTTGCCGATGGCGCGGTACTGCAGCGCGATCAGGCCATGCCGGTGTGGGGTTGGGCCACGCCCAATGCCGACATCATGGTCAGCTTCGACGGCAAGCGGGCCACCGCCAAGGCCGATGCCAAGGGCCAGTGGAAGGTCAGCCTGCCCGCGCACAAGGCCGGTGGCCCCTATGTGCTGAGCGTGCAGGGCGACGGCGGCCAATTGCAGGTGCGCGATGTGCTGGTCGGCGATGTGTGGCTGGCCAGCGGGCAATCCAACATGGAGTGGCCGTTGGCACAGGCCAGCGATGGTCCGCAGGCGGTGGCCGCCGCCAACGACCCGCAGTTGCGGCACTTCAAGGTGCCCAAGTCGTGGTCGCTGCAGCCGGAAGCGCGCCTGACCGGCGGCGACTGGAAGGCTGCCACGCCGGACAACGCCGGCGAGTTCACCGCAGTGGGGTATTTCTTCGCCAGGGAGCTGCGCGCCAGCACCGGCGTGCCGATCGGCATCGTCAACAGCACCTGGGGCGGCAGCGCGATCGAGGCGTGGATGGACGCGGCCTCGCTGGGCTTGAATGGCGAGCAGAACCAGGGCGCGATCGAGGCGATCAAGCAGCGCGATGCCGCCGCGCAGGCCGCCACCGGCAAGCGCATCGCGCGCTGGCCCAAGGTCGATGGCGACATGCCGCAGTGGCGCCAAGCGTCGTTCGACGACAGCGACTGGGACAGCATCCCGACCAGCCAGCAATGGGAATCCAGCGGCTATGACGGCATGGACGGCATCGCCTGGTATCGCACCACGGTCACCCTGAGCGCTGCCGAGGCCAAGGCCGGTATCGAACTGGGCGTGGGCCAGATCGACGATTCGGACATCACCTACGTCAATGGCCAGCAGGTCGGCACGACCGAAAAACAGTGGAACCTGCCGCGCGTCTACCAGGTGCCTGCCTCCGCCTTGCATGCAGGCGTCAACCACATCGCGGTGCGGGTGGAAGATCTCAGTGGCGGCGGCGGCATGCATGGCCCGGACGAGCAGCGCTTCGTGCAGACCGGCGCCGGTGCCAAGCGCGCGTTGGGCGGCTGGAAGTTCCGTCCCGCCGCCGTGCGCGTGTCGCTGGCCGACAACAAGAATCAGCTGCCCACGCTGCTGTACAACCAGATGATCCATCCGCTGCAGCCGTTCCCGGTCAAGGGCGTGATCTGGTACCAGGGCGAGACCAATGCCAGTGAGGCCGGCGCGGTGAAATACCGCGCGCAGTTCGCCGCGATGATCCAGCAATGGCGCGCCGAGCGCGGCGCGAAAACGCTGCCGTTCCTGTGGGTGCAGCTGGCCAACTTCAAGGCCGGTGGCGACAGGGGCGAGCTGAGCCCGTGGGCACTGTTGCGCGAGTCGCAGTCCAAGACGCTGGCGCTGCCGGCGACCGGGCAGGCGGTGATCATCGATATCGGCAACCCCACCGATATCCATCCGACCAACAAGCGCGATGTCGGCCATCGACTTGCGATTGCTGCACGTCATGTGGCGTACGGCGAAACGCTGGTGTACAGCGCGCCGGTGTTCAAGCAGGCGCGCTTTGAGCAGGGCCAGGCCGTGCTGCGCTTCGATCTGCAGGGCAGTGCCTTGCAGGTGCGAAATGGTGGCGATGTGCAGGGCTTCCGCGTCGCCGGTGCCGACAAACACTTCCATCCGGCCACCGCGCGCATCGACGGCGATCGGGTAATCGTGCGCAGCGACGCGGTGGCTGCACCGGTCGCGGTGCGTTACGGCTGGAGCGAAAACCCGGAAGACGCCAACCTGGTCAATCGCGAACACCTTCCTGTTTCCCCCTTCCGCACCGATACCTGGTGACACGGAGTCTTATGTCCATGCATTCCCCCGTTGCACGTGTGATTACTCCTTCCCCTGCACGCCGCTGCCTGCGTCCGCTGCTGCTGTCCGCGCTGACGCTGGCACTGGCTGCGTGCCAATCCGGCGAGCAGGACGACAAAGCCAAGCCGGCCGCAGTCGCACCGACTGCCGGTACCGCAGCGACCGCACCTGCCACGGCAGCGGCGCCGGCTGCGCAGACGCCGATGCCGCAGTTCGTCAGCAAGGACGGCAAGCACGCGTTGATGGTCGATGGGGCGCCGTTCCTGATCCTGGGCGCGCAGGTCAACAACTCCAGCAACTATCCCGGCGTGATGGACAAGGTGTGGCCGGCGATGCAGGTGCTGGGCCCCAACACCGTGCAGGTGCCGATCGCCTGGGAGCAGGTCGAGCCGGAAGAAGGCAAGTTCGATTTCTCCTTCGTCGATACGCTGCTCACGCAAGCGCGCGAGCACAAGGTGCGGCTGGTGCTGCTGTGGTTTGCGACCTGGAAGAACAACGGCCCGGCGTACGCGCCGCACTGGGTCAAGACCGACAACCAGCGCTTCCCGCGCGTGGTGACGCGCGAGGGCAAGGCGATCGGGTCGCTGTCGCCGCATGCGCAGGCCACCCTGGATGCCGACCGCAAGGCCTTCGTGGCCTTCATGCAGCATCTGAAGCAGGTCGATCCGCAGCACACCGTGATCATGATCCAGCCCGAGAACGAACCGGGCACCTACGGCAGCGTGCGCGACTTCTCGCCGATGGCGCAGAAGCTGTTCGACGGCCCGGTGCCGGACGCACTGCTCAAGCGCCTGAACAAGCAGCCGGGCAGCTGGGCACAGGTGTTCGGTGCCGATGCGGACGAGATCTTCCATGCCTGGTCGATCGGTCGCTACATCGACCAGGTGGCCGAGGCCGGCAAGGCCGAATACCCGTTGCCGATGTACGTCAATGCCGCGCTGCGCGGCCCGTTCAATCCCGGCCAGCCCGGCCAGTACGCCAGCGGCGGCCCCACCGACAACGTGCTGGACGTGTGGAAGGCGGCCGGCCCGCATATCGATCTGCTGGCGCCGGATATCTACATGCCCGAGTACCGCACCTACACCACGGTGCTGGAACGCTACGCCCGCCCGGACAATGCGCTGTTCGTCGCCGAAACCGGCAACCGCCCCGAATACGCACGTTACCTGTTCCCCGCGCTGGGCCATGACGGCATCGGCTGGTCGGCGTTCGGCATGGACTACACGCGGTACTCCAACTATCCGCTGGGCGCCAAGCACGTCAACGAAGAAACCCTGGCGCCGTTCGCGCTGGGTTTCGAGCTGGTCAAGCGCGGCATGCGCCCGTTCGCCAAGGCCGCCTCCGAAGGCAAGCTGCACGGCACCGCCGAAGAGCCCGGCCAGGCGGTGCAGGAGCTGAAGCTCAACGACCGCTGGAGCGCCACCATCACCTACGGCGTGCCGCAGTTCTGGTTCAAGGGCGAGCCGCCGGGCAACCCCGAGCCGATCGGTGCGGCGTTGATCGCCGAGTTGGGTCCGGACGAATTCCTGGTCACCGGCTATCACGTGCGCGTGACCCTGCATCCGGCCAGCGAGGCGACCGCCAACATGCTCTACGACCGCGTCGAGGAAGGCGTCTACGAAGGCAGCGACTGGAAGTTCGAGCGCAACTGGAACGGCGACCAGACCGATTACGGAGTCAACTTTTCCAGCGCGCCGCAGCTGCTGAAGATCAAGCTGGCCACCTACAAATAAGCCTGCTCGGCCGCGTGCTGCACAGCCCCACCGCCGCGCAGCACGCGGTCCGCCAGGCTGAATCCAATGAACCATGCGCTGCCGCCCCCGCGGCACCGTTTCGTAATTCCAAGGGAGTGAACATGCAAACCATCAACCGTTCCGCCGGCCATGCGCCTGCCACCCGACGTACACCGCTTGCCCAGTGCCTGGCGTTGTCGCTGGCCCTGCTGGCCAATGCCGCGCACGCGCAGGAAGTGCGCAAGGCCGCCGACGGCGTCACCGTGGTGCCGAGCGCCAAGGGCGCCGCACCGGTACGTCTGCAGGTCGTCGACGCCGGCATCATCCGCGTCAGTGCCGACCCGGATGGCGACTTCGCCCGCAGCCCCAGCCTGATGCGCGTGCCGGTGCAAGGCGACACCGCCTTCCAGGTGGCCGAGCAGGGCGACAGCGTGCAGCTGAAGACCGGCAAGGTCACCGCCACCGTGTCCACCGTCGATGGCCACGTCAGCTTTGCCGATGCCAATGGCAGGCCGGTGTTGTCGGAAGTGGCCGGCGGGCGCAGCTTTGCGCCGCTGAAGGTGGAAGGCAAGCAATACCTGACCGTGCGTCAGCGCTTCCAGTCGCCCGACGACGAAGCACTGTACGGCTTCGGCCAGCACCAGCAGGGCTGGATGAACCAGAAGGGCCGCAACGTCGAGCTGCAGCAGAACAACATCGACATGGCGGTGCCGTACCTGGTGTCCAGCCGCAACTACGGCCTGCTGTGGGACAACAACTCGATCAGTCGCCTGGGCGACCCGCGTGGCCTGCAGCCGCTGCCCAAGACGCTGAAGTTGTACGACGCCAAGGGCAAGGCCGGTGCGCTGACCGCGCGTTATGCGATCGATGGCAAGCAGATCGTCGAACGTCGCGAGAGCGAGGTGAACTACCAGTACCTCAGCGACTTGACCAAGTATCCGAAGAAGGCGATCACCAAGGACAAGAACAGCCGCATGCAGGTCACCTGGGAGGGGCAGATCGAAGCACTCACCGGTGGCGAGCACACCTTCTCGCTGTATTCGAGCGAGTACGCCAAGCTGTACGTGGACGGCAAGCTGATCGTCGATCGCTGGCGCCAGAACTGGAACCCGTGGAATCACGAGTTCAAACTGGCGCTGGAGCCGGGCACGCGCCACACCGTCAAGGTCGAGTGGGACCTGATCGACCCCAGCTACATCGCGCTGCTGCATCGCGACCCGCTGCCGGCCGCCGAAGCGAAGGACCTGTCGCTGTGGTCCGAAGCCGGCCAGATGATCGACTACTACTTCGTCTCGGCCGATTCCTACGACCAGGCCGTGGCCGGCTACCGCGAACTCACCGGCAAGTCGGTGATGCTGCCCAAGTGGGCGTATGGCTTCTGGCAGAGCCGCGAGCGTTACAAGAGCCAGGACGAGCTGGTCGGTGCGGTGGCCGAATACCGCAAGCGCAAGCTGTCGCTGGACAACATCGTGCTCGACTGGTCGTACTGGCCCGAGAATGCCTGGGGCTCGCACGATTTCGACCCGCAGCACTTCCCCGATCCGGACGGCATGGTCAAGGCCGTGCATGACATGCATGCGCAGATCATGATTTCGATCTGGCCCAAGTTCTATCCCACCACCGCCAACTACAAGGAACTGGACGCTGCCGGTTTCATGTACAAGCGCAATGTCGAAGTCGGTGAGCTGGACTGGATCGGCAAGGGCTACAAGAACTCGTTCTACGATCCGTATTCGGAAAAGGCGCAGGCGATCTACTGGCGCCAGGTCAACGAGAAGCTCAACAGCAAGGGCTTCGATGCCTGGTGGATGGACGCCGACGAACCGGACGTGCATTCCAACCTGGACATCGGCGAGCGCAAGGCACGCACCACGCCCAACGCGCTGGGCTCGTCCACCGAATACTTCAATTCCTATCCGCTGCCGCACACCCATGGCGTGTACGTGGGCGACCGCGCGGCCGACGACAAGCGCGTGTTCATCCTCTC
Organism: Xanthomonas sp. BRIP62418; assembly: GCF_003993495.1. Classification (NCBI taxonomy): domain Bacteria; kingdom Pseudomonadati; phylum Pseudomonadota; class Gammaproteobacteria; order Lysobacterales; family Lysobacteraceae; genus Xanthomonas; species Xanthomonas sp. BRIP62418. The sequence continues at coordinate 5,650 of NZ_QEZG01000059.1, read as the reverse complement.
GCGCAAGGGCTATGCCGGCACCCAGCGCAATGCAGTGGCGGTGTGGAGCGGCGACATCGTCTCGCGTTGGGACGACATGCGCGACCAGATCTCCGGGGGCGTCAACATGGCGCTGTCGGGCCTGCCCAACTGGACCTTCGACATCGGCGGCTTTGCGGTGGAGAAGCGCTACGAGAACCAGGACCCGGCGCATCTGCCGGAGTGGCGCGAACTCAACACGCGCTGGTTCCAGTTCGGCGCATTCGTGCCGATCTTCCGCTCGCACGGCCAGTTCCCGTACCGCGAGATCTGGAACATCGCCCCTGAAGGCACGCCGTTCTACGAGAGCATGGCGTACTACAACCGCCTGCGTTACGCGTTGCTGCCGTACATCTACAGCCTGGCCGGCGATACCTACCAGCGCGATGGCGTGATCATGCGCGGCATGATGATGGACTTCCCCAACGACGCGAAGGCGCGCGACATCAACGACCAGTACCTGTTCGGCCCGGCGTTCCTGGTCGCACCGGTGACCCGCTTCGGCGCCACCTCGCGGCAGGTGTATCTGCCGGCCGGCAGCAGCTGGCTGGATTTCGCCACCGGCAAGCGCTACGAGGGCGGCCAGAGCATCGAGGCGGCCGCGCCGATCGAGCGCATGCCGTTGTTCGTGCGCGCAGGCTCCATCGTGCCGACCGGCCCGGTGCAGGAATACGTGGATCAGAAGCCGGATGCGCCGCTCACCGTGGTGGTCTACACCGGCGCCGATGGCCAGTTCTCGCTGTATGAGGACGACGGCAAGGGCTACGGCTACGAGAAGGGCGAGTTCAGCCGCATCCCGTTGGTCTGGAACCAGGCCAAGGGCGAGCTGAGCATCGGCAAGCGCGAGGGCAGCTGGACCGGCATGCAGGCCAAGCGCACCATCAACGTGCGCTTCGTCGATGGCCCGCGCGACGACGCCGGTGCGCTCGAGCCCAAGACCGATACCAGCATCCAGTACGACGGCAAGCCGGTCAGCGTGTTGCAGCGCAAGATTGCGTCCGGCAAAGCGCGTCGTCGATGATCGCAGGCTGTCTTCAGTCGATGAGCAAGCAGATGCCGGAACGCCGCAAGGCAGTCGCGGGCGGTTCCGGTGAGGCAGCACGGCGGTGGCCGTGCTGACCCGTCGCGAACTGTGCAAGGCAACCGGGGCCGCGATTGCGGTCCTGGGCGCTGCACCGGTTGCCGTGCAGGCTGCCGCATCGTCCAGACACGCCGCGTTGCCGGCCGCGGCGCCCGCCGATGCCTTGCAGCTGTGGTACCGCGAACCGGCCAACGAGTGGGTGCAGGCGCTGCCGGTTGGCAATGGCCGGCTGGGCGCGATGGTGTGGGGCGGCATTGCCCACGAGCGCCTGCAACTCAACGAGGACACGCTGTACGCAGGCGGCCCGTACGACGCCACCAGCCCCGACGCGCTGGCGGCCCTGCCACAGGTGCGCGCGCTGGTGTTTGCCGGGCGCTATGCCGAGGCCGAGACACTGGCCGACGCCAAGCTGCTCTCGCGTCCGCTCAAGCAGATGCCGTATCAACCGCTGGGCGATCTGCTGCTGGACTTCGATCGTGCCGACGGCATCCGCGAGTATCGCCGGCAGCTCGATCTGGATACCGGCGTGGCCACCACCACGTTTCGCTCCGGCGGTGCTGTGCACACGCGCGAGGTGTTCGTCTCGGCGCAGGCGCAATGCATCGTGGTGCGCCTGTCCTGCGATCGGCCCCGCGCGATTTCCCTGCGCGTGGGCATCGACAGCCCGCAGACCGGCGAGGTCACGGTGGAGCAGGGCGGGTTGCTGTTCAGCGGCCGCAACGGCAGCTTCGCCGGCATCGACGGCAAGCTGCGTTTTGCCTTGCGCGTGCTGCCACAGGTCAAGGGCGGCACGCTCAGTGGCCTGCGCGACCGTCTGCGCATCGAAGCGGCCGATGAAGTGGTGCTGCTGCTCACCGCCGCCACCAGCTACCAGCGCTACGACGCCGTCGATGGCGACCCGCTCGCCTTGGCCGCCGCAAGCATGCAGAGGGCGGGCAAACTGGATTACGCCGCATTGCTGCGTGCGCATCTGGCCGATCACCAGCGGCTGTTCCGGCGCGTGGCGATCGACCTGGGCAGCAGCGACGCAGCCAAGCTGCCCACCGACGAACGCGTGCAGCGTTTTGCACAGGGCAACGATCCGGCGCTGGCCGCGCTGTATCACCAGTTCGGCCGTTACCTGCTGATCTGCAGCTCGCGGCCCGGCACCCAGCCGGCCAATCTGCAGGGCATCTGGAACGACCTGATGCAGCCGCCGTGGGAAAGCAAGTACACCATCAACATCAACACCGAGATGAACTACTGGCCCAGCGAGGCCAACGCGCTGCACGAGTGCGTCGAACCGCTGGAAGCCATGCTGTTCGATCTGGCCAAAACCGGCGCGCACACCGCGCGCGCGATGTACGACGCACCGGGTTGGGTGGTGCACAACAACACCGATCTGTGGCGCCAGGCCGGGCCGATCGATGGCGCCAAGTGGAGCCTGTGGCCGATGGGCGGCGTCTGGCTGCTGCAACAGCTATGGGATCGCTGGGATTACGGCCGCGACCGCGCCTATCTGGGCAGGATCTATCCCCTGTTCAAGGGCGCGGCGGAGTTCTTCGTCGCCACGCTGGTCAAGGATCCGCAGACCGGCGCGATGGTGACCAACCCCTCGATGTCGCCGGAAAACCAGCATCCGTTCAACGCCGCGCTGTGTGCCGGCCCCACGATGGATGCGCAGCTGCTGCGCGATCTATTCGCCCAATGCATCGCGATGAGCAAGCTGCTCAAGGTCGACGCTGCCTTCGCGCAACAACTGAGCACGCTGCGCGAGCAATTGCCGCCCAACCGCATCGGCAAGGCAGGGCAGCTGCAGGAGTGGCAGCAGGACTGGGACACGCAGGCCCCGGAGATCCATCACCGCCACGTCTCGCATCTGTACGCGCTGCATCCATCCAGCCAGATCAATCTGCGCGATACGCCCGAGCTAGCGGCTGCCGCAAGGCGCACGCTGGAAACCCGTGGCGACAACACCACCGGCTGGGGCATCGGCTGGCGGCTGAACCTGTGGGCGCGGCTGGCCGATGGCGAGCATGCCTACCGCATCCTGCAACTGCTGATCTCGCCCGAACGCACCTACCCGAATCTGTTCGACGCGCATCCGCCGTTCCAGATCGACGGCAACTTCGGCGGCACCGCCGGCATCACCGAAATGCTGCTGCAAAGCTGGGGCGGCAGCGTGTTCCTGCTGCCCGCCCTGCCCAAGGCCTGGCCGCGCGGCAGTGTGCGGGGCTTGCGCGTGCGCGGCGGCGCCAGCGTGGATCTGCACTGGGACGGCGGCCGCCTGCAGCAGGCCCGCGTGCACAGCGATCGTGGCGGGCGCTATCAACTGTCTTACGCAGGGCAGACCCTGGACCTGGAACTGGGCGCCGGTCGCACCCAGCAGGTGGGCCTCAACAACAACCGATTGGTGATGCAATGAGCTTGTACGTAGGACTGGATGTGGGCACGCAGAGCGTCAAGCTGGTCGCCTACGATCCGCAGGAGCGCGCCGTGGTCGCCACGATCGCCGCGCCGATGGAGCTGATCAGCCGTGACGATGGCACCCGCGAGCAGCAGGCGCAGTGGTGGATCGACGGCATCGTGCATTGCTTCGCCCAGCTCGATGGCGAGCAGCGTGCACGGGTGCGCGGTATTTCGGTCTCCGGCCAGCAGCACGGCTTCGTGCCGGTGGCCGCCGATGGCAGCGTCACCGCACCGGTGAAGCTGTGGTGTGACACCAGCACCGCGCTGGAATGCGACGAAATCATGGACGCGGTGGGTGGTGCGGCAGGCAGCGTGGCCGCCGCCGGCAACCCGATCATGGCCGGCTACACCGCCTCCAAATTGCCGTGGACACGCAAGCATCGTCCCGAGGCGTATGCAGCGATGACCACGGTGATGCTGCCGCACGACTACGTGAATTTCTGGCTCACCGGCGAGCGCTTTGCCGAAGTCGGCGATGCCTCCGGCACCGGCTGGCTGGACGTGCGCACACGGCAGTGGTCCGAACGCATGCTAGGCGCGGTGGACGCACAGCGCGACCTGCGCGAGGCATTGCCGCCGCTGGTGGAGACCGGCGCGGTCTATGCCTTGTCCGATGCAGCCGCCGACGCATTGAACCTGCCGGCCGGCGTGCGTGTCACCACCGGCGGCGGCGACAACATGATGGCCGCGATCGGCACCGGCAATGTGGTGCCCGGTCGCCTGACCATGAGCCTGGGCACCTCGGGCACCTTGTTCGCCTACGCCGATCACCCGGTGGTGGACGAGGACGCACGCTGGGCCGCGTTCTGTTCGTCCAGCGGCGGCTGGCTGCCGCTGATCTGCACCATGAACTGCACCGTCGCCACCGAGGCGGTGATGCGCATGTTCTCGATCACCCGCGAGCAGACCGAGGACTTGATCGCCAGCACCACGCCGGGCGCCGATGGCCTGGTGCTGCTGCCGTTCTTCAACGGCGAGCGCACGCCCAATTTGCCGGACGCCCGCGGCTGCCTGTTCGGCATGGACCTGCACAACACCACCGCCGCGCATTTCTATCGCGCCGCGATGGAAGGGGCGACCTACAGCCTGCGCAACGGCTTCGATGCCTTTGTCGCGGCGGGTCTGCAGTTCGACACCATCCTGCTCACCGGCGGCGGAAGCAAGAGCGCGCAATGGCGGCAGATGGTGGCCGATATCTTCAACCTGCAGGTCGTGGTGCCGACCCAGCCCGAAGGCGCTGCCTTCGGTGCCGCATTGCAGGCCCTGTGGGCCTGCAATCGCGACGACGGCGGTGCGGACGCATTGTCGGATGTGGTGCTGGAGCATCTGCAGATCGACCAGGACCTGTCGGCGCGCCCGGATCCGCAACGCGTGGCCCAGTACCAGCAGCACTACCAGAGCTTCCTCAAGCACCTGCAGGTGGTCAGCCCGCTCTACGCCGGCTGATCGACCCGCTTTCTACGACTCCCCCAGCAGCAAGGACATTCCACCCCATGAGCAACACCGTCTACATCGGCGCCAAAGAATATTTCCCCGGTATCGGCAAGATCGGCTTCGAAGGCCGCGACTCGGACAACCCGCTGGCCTTCAAGGTCTACGACGCCAACAAGCAGATCGGCGACAAGACCATGGCCGAGCATCTGCGCTTTGCCGTGGCCTACTGGCACAGCTTCTGCGGCAATGGCGCCGATCCGTTCGGCCCCGGCACGCGTGCGTATCCGTGGGATATCGGCAACACCGCGTTGGACCGTGCCGAAGCCAAGGCCGATGCCGCGTTCGAATTCTTCACCAAGCTCGGCGTGCCGTATTACTGCTTCCACGACATCGACCTGTCGCCGGATGCCGACGACATCGGTGAGTACGAGCGCAACCTCAAACACATGGTCGGCATCGCCAAGCAGCGCCAGGCCGACACCGGCGTCAAGCTGTTGTGGGGCACCGCCAACCTGTTCTCGCATCCGCGCTACATGAACGGTGCATCGACCAACCCGGACTTCAACGTGGTGGCGCGTGCGGCGGTGCAGGTCAAGGCCGCGATCGATGCCACCGTCGAGCTGGGTGGCGAGAACTACGTGTTCTGGGGCGGCCGCGAGGGCTACGCCT
>NZ_QEZG01000058.1:0-73966 GCF_003993495.1 Xanthomonas sp. BRIP62418 | reverse complement strand
GCGGCGGGCTTACCGCGGTCGGCTCGTACTGCGCCCGGAACTTGGCCAGCAGCGGCACGCCGAGCTGCTGCGAGAGCAGGTCGATCTCGCTGGTGCCGTAGGCCAGTGCCACCGGCAATACGCCGGCATCGCGCAGACCGTCCAGCAGCGCCTTGGCCGTGTCCAGGTCCGGCAACTGCGACAGCCCGCCGAAATCCAGGATCACCGCCGCGCGTCCGAACAACTTCGGCGCGCGGGTCACGCGTTCGCGCATCTCGCGCACCAGGCGCGGGACGTCCAGCGTGCGCACGCGCAGGTTGGCGATGCCCACCTGGCCGATCTTCAGTTCGCCGGCCTGTTCGAAATCCACATTCACGCTTGCCACGCCTCAGCTCCCCGTCGACGGGTTGTCGGTGGCGGCATGCCGCGGCCGGCCGACCCACGGCAGATGGTCGGGCAACTTGCCGGCATAGGTCTCCTTGACCCACGGATAGCTGCACATGTCTTTCATCAGCATGCTGGCGCGCACCTCGACATCGGCCATGGTGTTCTGGCCGACCTCGCGAAAGCCGAAGCTGCCATGGAACAGCAACGCCGCATCGGCGCCATGGTCCAGGAACACTTCGCAGGCCAGTTGCGGGTAGCGCAACTCGGTGTAGCTCTGCACATCGGCATAGAACGCACGCCCGACGCCGCCGCCGCGACGGCGGCTGGCGACCACGATGCGGTCGATATAGAAGAATTCCGGGTGACGGTCCCGGAACCAGGCGAAATTGCTGCTGTCATGCGCACTGCCGCTGCCGAACCCGACCAGGAACCCGGCCAGGTTGCCGTCGCGCTCGGCGACGCGGAAATATTCGGCCTGCTCGTAGAAACGTTGCAGCTTGGTTGAATCCAGCGGCAGGATTGCCAGTCCGGCATTGTTGTTCAGGGCCAGGACGGAATCGAGCTCGTGCTCGCGCACGTCGCGGATGACGATCGACATTGGGACTCCGTGGGGTAACGCTCTCGACCCGAAATCGGATCTGCGTCGGATTATTGCATGCGTGGCCTGAAGCGGCGACCCGCCATGTGCCGGCCCTGTGCGTACGAGGCGGCCGCACCACGCCGACGCCGGGAGGTCTTGCTGCCGGGACCGTCCGTCCGTGCAAGCACATGCATGACTTCCGGCAAGAGGGCAGCCGCCCGGCGAGCGCCTAAGATGCCTGCATGTTGGGATACCTCAGTCATACGCGCGTCCTGCGCTTCGCCGGCCTGTTCACCTGGGCGATGATCGCCATGCCGTTGGTGTACACCTACTGGCCGGCCGCCGAGGAGGGCGACCACCGCAGCGTGGCCGAGGGCCTGCTGATGTCGGCGTTCTTCGTCGGTTTCGGCGCCAGCTACTTCTGGCTGACCCGCGGCCTGAGCAGCGGCGGCCACGCCCATTGGTACGACCGGCTGATCCTGCTGCTGCTGACCATCTTCGCGCTGGCGGTGAGCTATCTGAGCGGAACCGGGCTGGGCAGCATCCTGATGATGGTGGCGGCCGGGGTGATCCCCTGGTTGCTGCCGCTGCGCATCGGTGTGGCCTGGCTGGTACTCAGCCAGCTGGCGGTGCTGCCGGTGTTCTATTACCTGCGCCCGGACTTCACCCTGTTCGCCGCGCTGATGCAGTCGTTGCTGTACGGCGGCTTCTCGATGTTCATTTTCGTGACCAGCCTGGTCGCGCGCCAGCAGACCGATGCCCGCGAAGAACAGCGCCGGCTCAATGCCGAACTGCGCGCCACCCGTGCGCTGCTGGCCGAAAGCGCCCGCGTCAACGAGCGCACCCGCATCTCGCGCGAGCTGCACGACCTGCTCGGCCACCACCTCACCGCGCTGAGCCTGAACCTGGAAGTGGCCGGCCACATCACCGACGGCCAGGCCCAGGAGCATGTGCGCCAGGCGCATACGCTGGCCAAGCTGCTGCTCACCGATGTGCGCGAAGCGGTCAGCCAGCTGCGCGACAGCGGCGCGATCGACCTGGAAGCGGCCCTGCGCCCGCTGGTGACCCAGGTGCCCTCGCTGGACATCCATCTGGACATCGCCCAGCCGCTGACCCTGGACGACCCCGAGCGCGCGCATGTGCTGCTGCGCTGTACCCAGGAAATCATCACCAATGCGGTGCGCCACGCCGGTGCGCGCAACCTGTGGATCCAGGTGCGCCGGGACGGAGACAGCGTGCTGATCGACGCGCGCGACGACGGCCACGGCGCCGAGACGGTGGCGCCCGGTAACGGGCTGCGCGGCATGCGCGAACGGCTGAACCAGTATGGTGGCCAGTTGGAGATCCAGACCCGGCGGGGTGACGGCTTCGGCCTGCGCATCTCCGTTCCAGGCGCGCCGGCACTGATGCCTGCGGCCGTTACTCAAGGAGTGTTTTGATGATCCGTGTGTGCCTGGTCGACGACCAAACCCTGGTACGCCAGGGCATCCGCTCGCTGCTGGCGCTGGACAACGGCATCGAAGTGGTGGCCGAGGCCTCCGACGGCAAGCAGGCGGTGGAGCAGATCCCGCAGATCCAGCCCGACGTGGTGCTGATGGACATGCGCATGCCGGTAATGTCCGGCCTGGAAGCGCTGCAGATGCTCTCGCGCAACGGCACGCTGCCGCCGACCATCATTCTGACCACCTTCGACGACGACCAGCTGGTGCTGGCCGGACTCAAGGCCGGCGCCAAGGGCTATCTGCTCAAGGACGTCTCGCTGGAGCAGCTGGTCGGCGCGATCCGCACCGTGGCCGACGGCGGCTCGCTGGTGCAGCCGGCGGTGACCCAGCGCCTGCTGTCGGGCCTGGAGCACATGCGCAACGAGTTCGTCAGCCTGGACCGGCCCGATCCGCTGACCGACCGCGAGACCGAGATCCTGCGGCTGATGGCCAGCGGCTTTTCCAACAAGGAGATCGCCAACTCGCTGGGCGTGGCCGAGGGCACCATCAAGAACCACGTCTCCAACATCCTGTCCAAGCTCGGCGTGCGTGACCGCACCCGCGCGGTGCTAAAGGCCTTCGAACTGCAATTGGTCTGATCGGCAGCGCAGGTGACGCTGCTTCCGGCCTGCGGCGGTGCGTGCGCTCCGCCGCGCGTGCGCCAGGGGGCGCGGCGGGGTGGTCTGGTCGTTTCCGGACCGGATCCAGCGCGCTGCCGGAGGCCGAAAACGGCGCCGGTAGCCATCGCATCACACACAGGCATCGCGCGATGTGCATGATAGCTGCGCGCAATCTGCCCAAACCCTTGTGCAGGTTGGGGTTGCGCAGTCATGGACCGCGCGGTTGCGTGGTGGATGACACCGCAAGACCGCGCTACCCGTCGCACAACTGAACATCTTTCTCGAAGCCTGCTAGGATGGCGGCTTCGCTTCACTCAACCCGGCCGTGGGATCGGCCCCGGAGACCTCCTGAATGACCCGTATTATCGAGTTCCTGATCGCCTTGGGGATCGTGGCTGGCTTGTTTGTCGTGGTGGGCTTGGTGTTGCCCTCGGAGCGGCAGATGTCCGAGAGTGTTGAGACCAACCGCAGGATGACGATTGTTTACGACACCGTGAACAGCTTCCGTCGTTTCAAGGATTGGAACCCGCTTGTGCTGCGTGACCCGAAGATCCAGCTGAAGCTGGTCGGCCCGGAAGAGGGCAAGGGTGCACGCGTCGAATACAGCTCCACCGAAGGCTACATCGGCGACGGCAGCTGGGAGATCACCAACAGCGTCAAGAACGAGCGTGTTGAGATTTCGATCGACGATCCCACCAAGGGCTACGACAAAGTCACCAACTTCACCCTTGCGCCGACTGGCAAGAACAACAAGAACGTCAAGATCACCCAGGACTACAGCGTCAAGTACGGCTGGAACCTGTTCGGTCGTTATGCCGGCCTGTATGTCAGCCGCCACGTGGGCGACGACCTGAAGCTGGGTCTGTCGCGTCTGGCGACCGCACTGGCCACCGTGCCGAATTTCGACTACCGCGCCCAGCTCGACGGCAAGCCGGTGTTGAGCGATCTCAAGATCGTCGATGTGCCGGCCGAGGACCTGTTGGTCGTCAACGCAGGCAACATCGATCGTGACAACGAGACGATCAAGAAGTCGATCAAGGACAACCAGGAGTGGATCAAGCGTGTGATGGACGCCAATGGCCTCGAGGCTGCTGGTCCGGTCCGCATCGTGACCACTGACTTTGCCTCCGACAAGTACGCCTTCGACGTGGTGCAGCCGGTCCGCAAGCGTGCCGGTGGCGCGCCGAAGACCGACGCCAAGGCCGACATCGCCAAGGCTGATGCCAAGAAGGATGACGCTGCGGCTGCCGCACCTGTGGATGCAACGCCGGTTGCTGCCACGGGCGAGGAGTTGAAGGTCAACATCCCGTCGGAAGCACCGGTCAAGTACGAGCGCACCAAGGCACACCGTTCCGCGTTTGCGACCTATGCAGGCCACATGGCCGGCCTGGATGCAGTGCGTAGCTCCCTGCGTGCCTGGGCTGCCACCAACGGCAACGACGTGACCGAGCGTCCGTACGAGTCGTGGAAGGGCGGCGTGGACAAGTCGTTTACGCAGGACGGTACCTACGACGTCTACTGGGCCATCAAGTAATCGTTTCGCCACGATGACCTGATCCAGACCAAAACGCGCCGCAGTCCTGCGGCGCGTTTTTTTTTGCGCCACGGCGCTGCAATGGAACCGCCTTCATGTCCCTGCTCGAACGTCGCAAGAAACATCCTTCGCTGCTGGCGTGTTGCGGCGCCTTGCTGGCCGCCATCGCGGTGGGCCTGTCGGCCTATGCCTCGCATGGCGTGACCGATGCGCTGGTGCAATCGCGGCTGCAACTGGCAGCGCTGTATGCCTTCGGCCACGGCGCCGTGCTGACGGTGCTCGGCGCCACCGAGACGCGTGCGCTTGGCCGGATCGGCCTGTATCTGCTGTTGCTCGGCACGCTGCTGTTTGCCGGCAGCCTGGCCGGCGGCGCGGTGTTGCACTGGCCGACCAGCCTGGCGCCGGTTGGCGGGGTCAGCCTGATGCTGGGCTGGGTGGTGCTGGCGATCGGCGCGTTGAGGCGCTGAGCATGCCGCGCCACGCCCGCGGATTCGATGTGGAGGCCGCATTTGCGCACCTGGCCCGGCGCGATCGCGCGCTGGGTGCATGGATGAAGCGCATTGGCCCGATTGCCGCGCAGCCGGGTTGGCGCAAGCCGTTCGACCCGGTGGATGCGTTGGCGCGCGCGATCCTGTTTCAGCAGCTCAGCGGCAAGGCCGCATCGACGATCGTGGCACGGGTGGAAGTGGCCATCGGTGCGTCGCGCCTGCATGCAGACACGCTTGGTCGCATCGACGATGCGGCACTGCGTGCGTGCGGTGTCTCCGGCAACAAGTCGCTGGCCTTGCGCGATCTGGCGCGCCGTGAGCGCGATGGCGAGATTCCTTCCCTGCGCAAGCTCGCCTTCATGGACGAGGAAGCGATTGTCCAGGCCCTGGTGCCGGTGCGCGGCATCGGCCGCTGGACGGTGGAAATGATGCTGATGTTCCGGCTGGGTCGCCCGGACCTGCTGCCCGTCGACGACCTTGGCGTGCGCAAGGGCGCCCAGCGCGTGGACAGGCAGGAGCAGATGCCGACGCCGAAGGAACTGGCCATCCGCGGCGAACGCTGGGGCCCGTACCGCAGCTATGCCGCGTTCTATCTGTGGAAGATCGCCGACTTCAGCGTGGCCGCCAAGGTGCCGACACCGCGCTCGCAGGAGTGATCGCGCACGGGACCTGGGCGCGACCTTCGCACGCATCAGCCTGCATGCCAGCGCCAATGCCACGGCTCGTAGACGATGCCGTGCAGGTTATTGCGTGGGTAGCTCAAACGATAGCCAAAACGCGGTGCGTGGCTGCTCAGCCAGGCAAACGCAGCCGTGGCCTCAAACGATTCTTCTGCCGGCGGTTCGCCCGGGGTGCCGATATCCAGTGCGTCGCCACTGTGGTGTTCGCTGAAACCGGGGGCGGCATTGACTGCCAGGATCTGTTCGAGTGTGAGCCCGCGCCCGAACTTGCGCTCGAAGATGCCCAGTTGATAATCGTGGCTGCGGTAGCCGGAGATGGCATCCAGCACGATGTCCGCGTGCAATGCGGCGGCGCGCATGAAGCGCCACGCACGCGCGGCGCCGGCGCTGAGCCATAGCGGCCGATCGAAGCGATCGTGCCCGGCAAAGTGCAAGGTCGCCGGCTCGGCGGTCAGCTGCAGGCCGGTTCGCTGCACATAGTCGTCTGCGTCCAGCCCGAGTTGGGTCAAGCGGTTTTGTAAGCCGTCGATGGCCAGCACTGCGCCCCGTGCCTGTCGTGCGCGCGCAGCGGTGGCTTGCAGCCGGTCCAGCGCGTCGTCCAGACCCGGCTCGCGTGCCAGCCGCGGGACCAACGGCATCACGCCCTGCGGCAGATGCGCGGCCAGATAGCGTCCGTCACGCTTGCGCCGCAGCACCCAATCGGCCTGTGCCAGCACGCGCGCATCCGCGTTGCTGCGCGCGCGCAGCAGGTTTGCCGGCCACAGTTCGATGGCAGTGGTGTTGAGCAGCAGGGTCTGGGGCGGGTGCATCGCAACAGGGTAGGGCTAAGCGTGGCGTACGGCCAGCTGGCGCAAATCCTCGAGCAACTGGTGTGGCTGCTCGAGACTGAGGACCACCAGGCCGTTGTCGCGCAACGGCAGAATCAGCACCCGCCTGGACTGGGTCAGCAGATAAAAGCCTCTGGCTGCGGATTTGCTGCGGTAATGCCCCGATTTGAATCCCGGATAACCAAAGCCGAGCAACTGCAGGCCGGTTTGAACGCCGTGTGTTCGGCCAGGTCGACAATGCGTGCGCTGTCCAGGCGGAGTGCGCGTAGTGGCACACGCTTGGTAAAGAAGGTCGAGCGGACGATCAGGCGGTTGTCGTCCAGCTGGACGCTGCGTCGCGCGTGCGCAACCGTGCACGCCACCGCCACTGTCAGCAGGATGCCCAAATGCCCCATCAGCGTACCGGGTCCGTCATGACTGCTTGCATGCGCGGTAGCGATGAGGCCGGCAGCGACCGACAGCGGTAGCCACAGCCAGATCGCCAGGCTCCAGCGCGTCGCCGGAGCCGCGGCATAGTCGCGTCGGCGCGGCTGCGGGTATCGCCCGGCACGCGCTCTGGGCGCTGTGGCAGTGCTTTGGGGTGAGCCGGATCGCTTCGCCATCTCAGAGCGTCTTCTTCAACGCCAGCGACATTAGCGACGTCGTGCTCGGGGTTCGGTGCCTGGTGAGCTTGGTCAGTTTCCCACCAGAGCGACCTCGCGCAATCGATGCGTCCCGGCTGTCATCGCGCCTGATGTTATCGGCGAGTGTGTGTGTCAGCGCGAGAAGCGGAGAATCCAGCTGCGTGTTCATGTCGGCGGTTCCTTGTCATCGCGCGGCTTTGGCAGGCGCCCGGCCTTGCGCAGCGCATCGCGCAGCAGGTATTCGATCTGCGCGTTGAGACTGCGCAGTTCGTCGTCGGCCCAGCGCTGCGCGGCGGCCAGTACATCGGCGTTGATGCGCAGCGGATAGGCCTTCTTCTCGCTCATTCGCGCTCCCCGCGGCCGCTGTGGCGGCGCAGGTGCATGACCATCGAGACGATCAACACGTTCACGCCGACCAGCATGCCGATCACCACCGCGTAGATGCCGGCGCGGTTGTCGCCGGCCCAGTACAGGCAGGCGGCGCCGATCAGGATGACCAGGCTGATCAAGGCCCAGCGCAGCCCCAGGCCGCGCGCACGCTCGTCGTCGTCCGCACCGATGGAGGCGGCGATTGCCAGTGCAGGCAAGCCGGACAGCGCGACGACCAACGGCACCATGACATTCATTGCATCACCTCAATACAGCGAGCCGGCGTTGACCACCGGTTGGGTCCCGCGATCAGAACACAGCACAGTGAGCAGGTTGCTGACCATGTGCGCCTTGCGCTCTTCGTCCAGCTGCACCACGCCGTTTTTCTGCAGCTCGGACAAGGCCATTTCCACCATGCCCACTGCACCGGCGACGATGCGCGTGCGTGCGGCGATCACCGCATTGGCCTGCTGACGCTGCAACATGGCCTGGGCGATTTCCGGCGCGTAGGCGAGGTGGCTGATGCGCGCCTCGATCACGTCCACGCCGGCCTGGGTGAGGCGTTCGTCCAGATGGCGCTTGAGCTGCTCGCTGATCTCGGCCGGATGGCTGCGCAGCGAGATCTGATCGTCTTCGTGCTGGTCGTAGGGGTAGCTGGTGGCCATCGCGCGCAGCGCCGCTTCGGACTGGATATGCACGAAGCTCTCGTAGTCGTCGACGTTGTAGACCGCCTCGGAGGCATCCAGCACCTGCCACACGATCACCGCGGCGATCTCGATCGGGCTGCCGTCCAGTTCGTTGACCTTGAGCCGGCCGCTTTCGAAGTTGCGTACGCGCTGGCTGACCCGGCGCTTGGCGTAGAAGGGGCTGTTCCAGCGCAGGCCCGCATCCTTGACCGTGCCGACGTACTTGCCGAACAGGCTCAACACCGCCGCCTGGTTCGGTTCCAGGGTGTACAGGCCGGCCAGGAAGAAGATGCCAGCCGCCCCGACAACACCGGTGGTGATCAGTGCTGCAGGCTTGGCGTCGCCGGTGAGCAGCATCCAGACAGCGGCGGCGAATGCCGCAGCGGCGACGAGAACGACGGGGATGCCCGGCAGTGAGCTGATCGGTTTCTCTTTCATGAGGGCGGTGTCCTTGGGAAGTGAAAAAAAGATATCAAAGTGATATCAGTCGATGCAAGGCCTTCGGTCGTCGGTCGTGATGGCGGCCCGTTAGAATGGCGGCCCCCCATCCGATCTGGACCGCGCTCATGACTACCCTCGGCACGCCGTTGTCGCCTTCCGCCACCCGCGTGTTGCTGCTGGGCTCGGGTGAGCTGGGCAAGGAGGTGGCGATCGAATTGCAGCGCTTCGGGGTGGAAGTGATCGCCGCCGATCGCTACGCCAACGCGCCGGCGATGCAGGTCGCACACCGTTCGCATGTGCTGGACATGCTCGATCCGCAGGCGCTGCGCGCACTGATCGCTCAGGAGCAACCGCACCTGATCGTGCCGGAGATCGAGGCGATCCATACCGAAACGCTGGTCGCGCTGGAACGCGAGCAGGGCCAGCGGGTCATCCCGACCGCGCGCGCCGCACGGCTGACCATGGACCGCGAAGGCATCCGTCGCCTGGCCGCCGAGACGCTGGGCCTGCCGACCTCGCCGTATCGCTTTGTCGACACGGCCGCCGAGTACCGCGAGGCGATCGCCGCGGTCGGCCTGCCGTGCGTGGTCAAGCCGGTGATGTCGTCCTCGGGCAAGGGCCAGAGCACCGTGCGCAGCGAAGCGGACATCGATGCGGCCTGGGAGTACGCGCAGACCGGCGGACGCGCCGGTGCGGGCCGCTGCATCGTCGAGGGCTTCATCGACTTCGATTACGAGATCACCCTGCTGACCGTGCGGCATGCCGGCGGCACGTCGTTCTGCGACCCGATCGGTCATTGGCAGAAGGATGGCGACTACCGCGAAAGCTGGCAGCCGCAGCCGATGTCAGCGGCCGCCCTGCAACGCGCGCAGCAGATCGCGCAGGCCATCACCGACGACCTGGGCGGCTTGGGCCTGTTCGGCGTGGAGTTGTTCGTCAAGGGCGACGAGGTCTGGTTCAGCGAAGTCTCGCCGCGCCCGCACGACACCGGCCTGGTCACGCTGGTGTCGCAGGACCTGAGCGAGTTCGCATTGCACGCCCGTGCGATTCTCGGCCTGCCGGTCGGTGCGCAGGACGGTGGCGTGATCCGTCAGAGCGGCCCGTCGGCCTCGTGCGCGCTGCTTGCCCATGGCCATGGCGTCCCGGTGTTCGACAATGTCGCGCAGGCCCTGCGCGACCCGGACGCCGCGTTGCGTCTGTTCGGCAAACCGCGCGTGGACGGCCACCGCCGCGTCGGCGTCACCCTGACACGCGCGGACAGCATCGACGCCGCGCGCGCCAAGGCGCGTACGGCCGCCGAGGCATTACAGGTTCAACTGGACGCCTGAGTGCGGTGATCGGCATGGCGCGATTGCGGCGACAAGCTGCATTCGCGTCACGCCACAAGCAACAGCCCAACGCTTCGAATCCCCAATCCCCAATCCCCAATCACGGCTCCCCAGCCACATCCACCCACACCGCATGATGATCGCTGCCGTCGGCAATGGCCGCTTCGGGCGCGGTGCTGGCGGGCCAGAAGATGCCGCTGCCGATCAAGCTGAACTGGCGCGAAGGCAGCACGTAGTCCAGGCGCATCGTGCCCGCCTGCGGCCCGAAGTCGCCGGTGACCTGGTGCGCATCGCCCTTGTGCGCGATGCCTTGCGCGGCGTACTCGGCGGTTTTTTCCGGGCCGCCTGCACTGTGCGGCGCGGGGTACTGCAGCACCCGCGGGTGCGTGACCAACGCGCGGATCGCATCGTGCCGGCCGGCGCCATCGACCGGGTCGTTATTGAGATCGCCGAGAATGACGAAGCGCGCATCGGCGAGCAGCCCGCCGCAGCGGCCCTGGTCGTCGCACAGCCACCCGGCGTCCTTGGGATTGTCCAGGTACTCGCGCCATAGCCGCAGTTCGTCATGGTTGCGTGCGACGTTGCGCTTTTCGGCGCCATCGAACACCGGCGGGGTGGGGTGCGAGACCAGCGCGTGCACCACACCGAGCGGCGTGCGCACCGGCACGTCCCAATGCGACTTGGACGACAGTCGCAGTTGTGCCCAGATCGCGTCGCTATAGAACGATCGTTTGCTGGATGGGTCGGTCGGCCGCAGCGCGCCCGGCAGTGCGCTCCATTTCAACAACTGGAAACTGCGCACCGCCTGCGCATCGATCGGGTAGCGCGACAGCACCAGCATGCCGTACTGGCCGGGGTGCAGTCCGTAGCCCCAGGCATCGTTGCCGCGGGTGCGGCCGTCGCCACCGATGCTGCCGTTGTTGTCCAGATCCAGGCCGCTCGGCACGCCGGTGTTGACCGGGGCCAGATAGCGGTACGGATAGCGCAGCGCCTCGCCGCCGCCCGGCTGGGCGACCTGCAGATAGCGCTGCTGGAACAGGTCGGCGGCGCGGTGCTCGGGGTCGAAATCGAACTCATTGAGCAGCACCAGATCCGGGCGTACCCGCTGCAGCACTGCGGCGATCTTGCGTGCATGCGCGCTGTCGCCTTGCAGCTCGCGCACCAGGCCGCCGGCCTGGTCGGAATACAGCGAGGTGTTGTAGGTGGCGATGCGCAGCCGGGCTGGCGCGGAGGCGGCAGTTGCCTTGGCGCTTGTATCCGGAGAGGTCGCCTGATGTGCGCAGGCGGCGCAGAGCGCGGTCAGCGCAAGCAGTAAGAAAGGTCTGATCATCGCCACATTCTCGCATGTGCAAGACGACAGGCCGATGTCGTCCCGGCGTGGTTCAACCTTCCGGTGCAGCGGCAGGAAGCCCGCGCCATTGGCGGCCGTCGTAGGCCTCCAGCGCGCTGAAGCGGCGCTTGTAGTTCATCTTGGCATGGCCGTCGATCCAATAGCCCAGATACACATGCGCGCGGCGCTCGCGTTGCGCCCACTGGATCTGCTGCAGGATCGCGAATGTGCCCAGGCTGCGCGCAGTGGCATCCGGTGCGTAGAACGTATACACCGCCGACAACGCATGCTCGGTGACATCGGTGACCGCAACGGCGAGCAGTCGCCCCGGCGCGTGCGCCACTGCGGGTTCGCGAATTTCCAGGAAGCGTCCATGCGACCAGCCGCCGATCAGGAACTGGTCGAATTCGGTGGCGCCATGTTCGTCCATGCCGCCGCCGGGATGGCGGTGCTGGAGGTACTGCCGATACAACGCGAGTTGTTCGTCGGTGCGTTCGGCGGCGACTACGCGCACCACCAGGTCCGTGTTGCGCGCCAGGCAGCGGCGCTGGCTGCGATCGGGGCGGAACGCATCCACCGCGATGCGCACCGGCACGCAGGCGCGGCAATGTTCGCAATGCGGCCGGTAGACCAGATCGCCGGAGCGACGGAATCCCCATGCCAGGGCCTGCGGATAGATCGCGCCCAGCCGCGGATCGTGCGGATCCAGCACCAGGTCGCGTGCGCGGCGGTCGGGCCAGTAGCCACAGGCATGCTCGCCGGTCTGGAACAGGCGCAGGTCGTCATGGGTGTCGGCGTGGATGGCCATGGCGTCAGGATAGCGCCTGCGCGTCGCAACAGCGGCGACTGTCCGCCGGATGAATACGCCCGGTCGCCGCGTCAACGCGCGCGCCGATGGCTCGTTGATGTGGGTGTTGGTGGCAGCGCACGGTGGATCCGGATGCGCCACCCACGCGATGCGGCCCATGCAGGTGCCGCGTGTGGTTCCCACATCCCAGGAGTTTCTCATGACGTCTCGCAAACCGTTTCTCGCACTGGCCGTGCTGGCTGCCCTGTCCACCGGCGCGGTGTTCGCCGCTCCGCCTGCCGCCGGCGATGCGCCGCGTCCTGCCAAACTCGACAAGAACGGCGATGGCGTGATCGATCGCAGCGAGGCCGCTGCCGATCCCAAGCTGGCCGCACAGTTCGACACCCTGGACACCAACAAGGACGGCAAGCTGTCGCGCGACGAGCGCCCGCATCACCGCGGCCCGGGACGTGCTGGGCGCGGCGAATGGATGAGCAAGCTCGATACCAACAAGGACGGCCGCATCAGCCGCGAGGAAGCCAAGGCCGAGCCCAAGTTCGCTGCGCGTTTCGATGAGATGGACGTCAACAAGGACGGCTTTGTCGATCGCGCCGACCATGAACTGCGCATGCAGCAGCATCGCGACGCGTGGTTTGCCAAGGCCGACACCGACAAGGACGGCAAGCTGAGCAAGGCCGAGTTCGATGCCGCATCCAAGCAGCGTGGCGAGCATGGCCCGCGTGGTCCGGGCGAGCACGGCGAGCGTCCGATACCGGCCAAGCCTGCTGCGGGCAACTGAGTTCCTCCCGTCGCGGCAGCGTTATCCGGTCGCAGTGCTGCGACCGGGGCAGTCCCCGCATCCGCTGCAGCATGTAAACCGCACTACGCAACAAGGCGCCTATCGACCGACGGCCTCCTGCGCAAGCAGGGGGCCGTTTTTTGTCGATTGGACATGTTCGCCGTTGCTGCCTGCGGTGGTGACGTCACGCCGGGATCAGAGCATCCCCAGCTTCATGTAGTGCCGCAGGATGGGCAGCATGACTGCCGCGGTGCTCACCAGCGTCGCACCCGGGCTGAACATGCAGCGATACAGCAGCGGTGCCTGTGTGCTGCCGCGTCGTTGCGCATCGCGTTCCAGCATGGGGCGCATGACGCGGGGCAGCACCCGGATGGATTGATAGTTGAGCACCGCCATGCCTGCGCAGAGCATCAGCAGCGACGCCCACGCGCCCGCATCCAGATGTTTCAACAGCAGCGTGCTGCCCACCACCAGCACCGATGTCAGCGTGGTGGCGTGCAGGAAACGACGGATCGCGGCGGCCTCGGCGGCGGTCTGCGCAAAGCGCAGCAGATACCAGCACGACCAGTACGTGCCGACTCCAGCAACCAGCACGACGCCAGCGGCGAACAGCGTTGGCATGCCGAGCCAGAGGCTCAGCGCACCCGCGGCGCCGCCCCCGCCCAATGCCGAGCCGGTCAGCCCGCTCACGCCTAACTTGCCCGCGCCACCCATGCCCGTCAGCACGATGGCCGCGCTCGCCGTCCCGGGCGCGGCCAGCAGGGTTGCCGAGGTCACCGCAGTGGCAAAGGCCACGCTGGGTGCGCTGCCACGCGCGAACTCGCCGAACCGGCGCAACAGCTCGCCGCGCACGCTGGCCCGCGCCCGCGACAGGCGCTTGCGCACGGCCGCGTCGCTGAGGCCGAGCAGTGCGGCGACCTGCCGTGAACTCTGGCCTTCGCGGTAGTACAGCAGCAGCGTCTCGCGGCTTTCCTCGGGCAATGCCGAAATGATGTCGAGCGCGGCGATTTCTTCTTCCACCTGCAGCAGATGGTCGGCGGGCGAGGGGGCCGGGTCGGCGGCCATGGCGATCGCAAGCTCGGCCGCCTTGCCGCTGAGTGCACGATGCCGGTTGGCGCGCAGCCAGTCGCGCGCCAGGTTGCGGGTGATCTGCCGCAGCCAGGGCAGGAAGCTGGCCGGCTGATGCAATTGTGCCAGTCGCTGCCAGGCGCGCAGGAAGGCTTCCTGTGCGATGTCTTCGCTGGCGGCGATATCGCGGGTGATCGCCAGCGCGATGGCGGTCACCGTGTTCTGGCAGGCGCGCACGATGCGGCCATACGCCTGCTGGCAGCCGGCGGCAGCGACCGGCAATTCGTGTTGCAGCATCAGCTCCAGCGTGTCGGTGTGCATCGGCGTGATCCATGTCCTGGTCCCAGCATGACGCATGCGAGCGCCGGATGTGACCGGAGGGATGGTGGTGGCGCGCCGACCGCAGCGGCTGGTGGCCGCGTTGCACCTGGCTGGCCGCGCTCAGCGCGCCGGCTGGATCCGCACGCGCACTTCTTGGTCCTCTGCGGCTGGCGGCGCCGTGGTGCCGGCAGGCGCCTGCCGCGCTGCCGGCTGTGCCGCCGGCCCGACTGCATCGGGCGCATTGCGATGGCGCAGCACCACGAACATGGCGACCGCGCCGATCACCAGCAGCAGTACCAGCCGGATGCGCCAGGCCCAGCTGCGCGCGTTGGTGCTGGAGCCGTTTTCGCCGTCGCGGAAGGTGTATTCCACATTCGGCAGATCGCGGCGGGTGGTGTCGAGCAGGCGTGCGTCGCGCAGCAGGTCGCGTGCGCGCGGCTGGTCGTCGGCGTGTACGATCCACACCGTGGGATAGGCCTGCGCGTTGCCCTGTTCGAGGTAGCTGAACTGGCCGCTGCGTTTGCTCTCGTAGGAGCGGCCGTTGCTCATGCGCACGTCGATGCCGGCGTTGCGCAGGAGATCGGCCACGCCTTCGGCGGTTTCGATACGTTGACTGCTGAAGATCTTGCGCATGCTTAAGGGGTGCCGGCGATTGCCGAACAGGGCGCATGGCGAGGGCGCGTGTCCGAGCTGAAGAAAAGGAAAGCCAGGGGCATCGATCCGCGCCGCAAGGTGGACGCGGCAACCGGCATGCCGATGCACGGCCAACGCAGTGGAGACATCAACATGGCACGTCGTTTGCCGGTACGGCGATCGTACTGCCGTCGGGCACCACGCGGATCAGGCCTTCCTGCGTGGTGCTGGCGACCAGCACGCCATCGCGGGTGAAGAACTGCCCGCGCGCCAGGCCACGCGAACCCTGCGCGGTCGGGCTGTCGAGCGAATACAGCAGCCAGTCGTCGGTGCGGAACGGGCGGTGGAACCACAGCGCGTGATCGAGCGAGGCCATCTGCACGTTCGGCGTGTAGTAGCTGATGCCGTGCGGAAACGTGGAGGTGCCCAGCAGCTGAAAATCCGAGGCATATGCCAGCAAGGCCTGGTGCAGGCCCACGTCGTCGCCGACCGGGTCGCTCAGGCGCAGCCACATCTGCTGGAACGGTGGGCGCTTGGGCGGCCTGAGTTCGTCGCGCGGGAAAACATGGCGAAACTCGAACGGGCCGCCACGCGACAGCCAGCGCTGCACCTTGGCAGGCAGCTTCTCCAGCACCTCCGCTGCCAATGGCGGAGTGGGTTCGATGTCTTCGGGCGGCGGCACCACCGGCATCACCGACTGATGCTCGGCGCCGTCCTCGCGCTGCTGGAACGAGGCCGCGCAGAAGAAGATCACCTTGCCGTGCTGGATCGCGGTGACCCGGCGCACCGAAAAACTGCCGCCATCGCGGGTGCGGTCGACGTCGTAGACGATCGGGTGGTCGATGTTGCCGGCGCGCAGGAAATAAGCATGCAGGGAGTGCGCCTGGCGGCCGTTGTCCACGGTGGCCTGCGCGGCCGCCAGCGCCTGGCCCAGCACCTGCCCGCCGAACACGTACTTGGTACCGATATCGCGGCTCTGGCCGCGGAACAGGTTGTCTTCCAGGCGCTCCAGCGACAGCAGGCTGATCAGTTCGGAGACGACGGGTTCAGCAGTGGCGGACAAGGGGCTGGCCTGGGCGTGCGACGGACCGCGATTATAGCGGGCCACCCGTGCGCGCCGTGCCGGTAGTGGCTTCAGGCCTTCTGCAGCCGCGCGACCAAGCCGTGCAAGGCAGCCTGTGCATCGGGCGCGTACCAGCCGTCGACAAAGCGCTCCAGCTGGATCAGCTCCGGTGCCAGCGCCGCGCGCAGATCGGCGCGCGCAATCGCGCGCGTGGTCAGCATCGGCTGGCGTGGCAGCTGCTGCAGCTCCTGCAGCCAGGCCACCGCGCGGGCGGTGACCAGGTCGCCATCGACCAGTTCGTCGACCAGGCCGATCGTGACCGCCTGTTCGGCAGGCAGCAACTGGCCGGAGATCAGCAGGCGCTCGGCGCGGTGCGCACCGACCACACGGCGTAACAGGCGCTGGATGCCTTCCGGTGCGGCCAGGCCCACCTGCACCTCGTTCAAGCCGATCGCATAGGGCCTGGCGGTATCGGCGCTGCGCGCCATCACCCGGTAGTCGCAGCACAGCGCCAGCACGCAGCCGCCGGCCGGCGCATGCCCGCCGATGGCCGCCACCACCGGCACGCGGCTGTTGGCCAGCGCCTGCGCGGCCTCGAAGAAGGCCGTCCAGCTGGCCAGCAACGCGGCGCGGTCAGTGCCGTGCGCCAGCAGGTGCGGCACGTCCATGCCACCGGAAAAGATCCGCTCGCTGCCCGACAGCACGATGCCGTCGGTCTCCTCGCCGGCCTGCTGCACCGCAACGCTCAGCGCCTGGCACAACGCGCTGTCCAGTGCATTGACCGGCGGGCGCGCCAGACGGAGTTCGCGAAGACGGCCATGGTCTAAGATCTGGATGCTCATTCGGGGCTCCTGGAGGTTGGGTCATGATAGACGGCAGTCGAAGCAGGCGGCGCATGCAGCGGTGCGTGCTGCTGGGTGCGTTGCTGATGCTGGCAAGTGCAGGCGCTGGCGCGCAGTGCCTGCCCGAGTTCAAGGACGGCTGGATCCGCATTCCGCCGCCTGGTGGCATGGGCATGGCAGCGGGATTCGGGCAGTTCCACAACGGCTGTGCGCAGCCGTCGAAGGTCACTGCGGCCAAGAGCAGTGCGTTTGCCGATGTGTCCATCCACGAGACCACGCAGACCAACGGTGTCAGCCGCATGCGCGCGGTGCCGGAGCTGGCGTTGCCGGCCGGCAGGTCGGTGCCGCTTGCGCCGGGCGGTCTGCATCTGATGCTGATGGAAGCGCGTGCGCCGCTGCAGGAAGGCGCGCAGGTGCCGGTGACCTTCACCCTGCAGGATGGCCGCCAGATCAAGACCACGCTGCAGGCGCGCAAGCGCGCGCCGGGGGCGTAACCGCGCGCAGGGCGTGGCTGAGCGAGGCCGTAGCCTCGCAGGCTGCAGTCCTTGCAGAGCCCACTGCGCGATGTAGCCGATCAAACGCGATGCGTGGTGGCGAGCAGGCTGTCACTTCATTGTGTCGGTCCGTTCCCGATCACGCGGCCTGTCGGTGATATCGCGCAGCGGCATGACAGGATCGCTGCAAACAAAAACGGCGGCTCCCGGAAGATCCGCCGTCGTCTTATGGCGTTGGAGATCCAGCGCACAACTGGCAAATCTCAGCTGCTGGCAGCGCGTACCGCGTCCGGCAGCGATGCGCTCTTGCCGGTCTGCGTATCGATCCAAACCACCACCACGTTGCCATCGGAATACAGCACGCCCTCGTCCTTCTGGTCGAGGATGCGGTGGCCGATGGTGATGCTGCTGCTGCCCAGGCGTTCGACGAACAGTTCCACCAGGATGTCGTTCGGCCATACCAGCGGGCGCTTGTAGTTGACGTTGGTGGCGGCGACCACCGGCGCGATGCGGTCGGTCATCGCCACGCCGTCGACGCCCAGCATCCAGCGCACGCGCGCTTCTTCCAGATACGAAATGTACTTGGCGTTGTTGACATGGCCCATGCTGTCCATGTCGCGCCAGCGCACGCTGATCGGGATGCGTGCCAACACCTTGTGCTCTTCGCTCATCAGCTTGCCTTCTTCTTCGCGGTTTTCTTGGTGGCGGACTTGGCGACTTTCGCCACCTTCTCCGGTTTGACCTTGCGTGGCGGGCGCGCATCGGGCTTGTTGGCCATCGCCGCCGGCCGGGTCTCGCGCGCCTTCACCGACGGCAGCATCTTGGCCAGGAACTGTCCGGTGTAGGACGCCTTGTGCGCAGCCACATCTTCCGGCGTGCCGGAGACCAGGATGCTGCCGCCACGATGGCCGCCTTCCGGGCCCAGGTCCACGATCCAGTCGGCGGTCTTGATCACGTCCAGGTTGTGTTCGATCACCACCACCGTGTTGCCCTCGTCGCGCAGCTTGTGCAGCACGCCGAGCAGCGCCTCGATGTCGTGGAAGTGCAGGCCGGTGGTCGGCTCGTCGAGGATGTACAGGGTGCGTCCGGTATCGCGACGCGACAGCTCCTTGGACAACTTGACGCGCTGCGCCTCACCGCCGGACAGCGTGGTGGCGCTCTGGCCCAGCTTGATGTAGCTCAGGCCCACATCCACCAGCGTTTCCAGCTTGCGTGCGATCGACGGCACCGGCTCGAACAGCCGCAGCGCGTCCTCGACGGTCATCTGCAGCACGTCGCTGATGTTGAAACCCTTGTAGCGGATCTCCAGCGTCTCGCGGTTGTAGCGCTTGCCGTGGCAGACATCGCAGGGCACGTAGACGTCGGGCAGGAAGTGCATCTCCACCTTGATCAGGCCATCGCCCTGGCAGGCCTCGCAGCGTCCGCCGCGCACGTTGAAGCTGAAACGGCCCGGCGAATACCCGCGCGCGCGCGCTTCCGGCACCTGCGCGAACAGCTCGCGCAACGGCGTGAACATGCCGGTATAGGTGGCCGGATTGGAGCGCGGGGTGCGCCCGATCGGCGACTGGTCGATATCCACGACCTTGTCGAACAGATCCAGGTTCTCGACCTCGCGATGCGCGGCCACCGGATGCGAGGCACCGTTGATCTCGTTGGCGGCCAGCGAAAACAGGGTGTCGTTGATCAGCGTGGACTTGCCCGAGCCGGACACGCCGGTGATGCAGGTCAGCAGGCCGGCCGGAATGTCCAGATCGACATTCTTCAGGTTGTTGCCGGTGGCCCCGCGCAGATGCAGCATCATCTTCGGGTTGGGCTTGTGGCGCTGCTTGGGGATCTCGATGCGGCGCTTGCCCGACAGGTACTGGCCGGTCAGCGAGCCGGGCGCATCCAGGATGTCCTGCAGCGTGCCCTGCGCGCAGATCTCGCCGCCGTGCACGCCGGCGCCGGGGCCGATATCCAGCACGTAGTCGGCCAGGCGGATCGCGTCCTCGTCGTGCTCGACGACGATGACGGTGTTGCCCAGGTCGCGCAGCCGCGTCAGCGTGCCGAGCAGGCGTTCGTTGTCGCGCTGATGCAGGCCGATCGACGGCTCGTCCAGCACGTACATCACCCCGACCAGGCCGGCACCGATCTGGCTGGCCAGGCGAATGCGCTGCGCCTCGCCGCCGGACAGGGTGTCGGCCTTGCGCTCCAGCGTCAGGTAATCCAGGCCGACATCGACCAGGAAGCCCAGCCGCTCGCCGATCTCCTTGACGATCTTGCTGGCGATCTCGCCGCGCCAGCCCGGCAGCGACAAGCCACGGAAAAAGCTCAGTGCCTCGTTGACCGGCAGCACCACCAGTTCGGGCAGCGGCCGGTCGGCCACGAACACGTTGCGCGCGGCACGATTCAGTCGCGTGCCGTTGCAGGCCGGGCAGGGCTGCTGGCTGACGTACTTGCTCAGCTCCTCGCGCACGGCCGGCGATTCGGTTTCGCGGTAACGGCGCTCCAGGTTCGGCAGGATGCCTTCGAAACGGTGCTTGCGCGTGGTGCGCCCGCCCGCATCGGTGAAGTAGGTGAAGCTGATCACTTCATCGCCGCTGCCGAACAGCACCGCCTGGCGCACCTTGGCCGGCAGCGAATTCCACACCGCATCCACGTCGAACTTGTAGTGCTTGGCCAGCGAGGCGATCAGCTGGAAATAATAGGCGTTGCGCCGATCCCAGCCACGTACCGCGCCGGCCGACAGCGACAGCTCCGGATGCACCACGACACGATCCGGGTCGAAGAACTCGGCCACGCCCAGACCATCGCAGCTCGGGCAGGCGCCCACCGGTGCGTTGAACGAAAACAGCCGCGGCTCCAGCTCCGGCAGCGAGTAATCGCAGACCGGGCAGCTGTACTTGGACGAGAACAGGTGCGGCGCGGCGGCCGGGTCGTCCAGCGACTGCACCGCGACCATGCCTTCGCCGAGCTTGAGTGCGGTCTCGAAGCTTTCCGCCAGCCGTTGCTTGATGTCCTCGCGCGGCCGGAAGCGGTCGATCACCGCCTCGATGGTGTGCTTCTGGCGCAGCGCCAATGGCGGCACCGCGTCGATCTCGTACAGCTCGCCATCCACGCGCACGCGCACGAAGCCCTGCGCGCGCAGTTGCTCGAAGACCTGCGCATGTTCGCCCTTGCGCTCGCGGATCACCGGCGCCAGCAGCATGTAACGCTGCTCCTGGTCCTGTGTGAGCATGTGGTCGACCATCTGGCTGACGGTCTGCGCCTCCAGTGGGAAACCATGATCGGGGCAACGCGGCTGGCCGACACGCGCGTACAGCAGGCGCAGGTAGTCGTAGATCTCGGTGATGGTGCCGACCGTGGAACGGGGGTTGTGCGAGGTCGATTTCTGTTCGATCGAGATCGCCGGGGACAGGCCTTCGATGTGGTCCAGGTCCGGCTTTTCCATCACGCTGAGGAACTGGCGCGCATACGCCGACAGCGACTCGACGTAGCGGCGCTGACCCTCCGCATAGATGGTGTCGAACGCCAGCGACGACTTGCCCGAGCCGGACAGGCCGGTGATCACGATCAGCTTGTCGCGAGGCAGGTCGAGGTCGATGTTCTTGAGGTTGTGCGTCCGCGCGCCGCGGATGCGGATGAAATCCATCGCCATGGGGGATCCGATGTCGGGCCGGCGAACCGGCAGTGGTGCGAGCGTGCTCAGCAGGAATGAGTGGCAGTCGATCAGCCTACCCGCCGACCTAGGTGAGGGCAATTGCCCCAAATGCCAGTCTGACCGGGCCGCTGTGGCGGCCGGATGATGCGTTGCATGGGTGGATCGGGCATGGCTGCGGCCCGGCGCCCGGCAGGTTGACCCCAAACCCCGTCAGCCCGTACAATCCCGCTCCTG
Source organism: Xanthomonas sp. BRIP62418 (assembly GCF_003993495.1). Lineage (NCBI taxonomy): Bacteria > Pseudomonadati > Pseudomonadota > Gammaproteobacteria > Lysobacterales > Lysobacteraceae > Xanthomonas > Xanthomonas sp. BRIP62418. The sequence continues at coordinate 52,732 of NZ_QEZG01000058.1, read as the reverse complement.
TCTGCCCTAGGGCACGTCAGTGCGACCATAATAACTACAGAGGAAAACCTGGTCATGTACGCAGTTCTGGTAACCGGCGGTAAGCAATACCGCGTCGCGCAGGGCGAAACGCTCCGCGTGGAAAAGCTCGAAGTCGAAGCTGGCAACGAGATCAAGTTCGACACCGTCCTGATGCTGGGCGATAGCGATGGCATCAAGCTGGGCGATGCGCTGAAGGGCGCCTCGGTCACCGCCAAGGTTGTGGCCCATGGCCGCGCCGACAAGGTGCGCATCATCAAGTTCCGTCGCCGCAAGCACCACATGAAGCGTCAGGGACACCGTCAGTACTACACCGAAATCGAGATCACCGGCATTGCCGGTGGCGATAAGAAGTAAGGAGAACCAGTCATGGCACATAAAAAAGGCGTAGGTTCCTCGCGCAACGGTCGCGATTCCAACCCGAAGTACCTGGGTGTGAAGATCTTCGGTGGCCAGGCCATCGATGCCGGCAACATCATCGTGCGTCAGCGCGGCACCCAGTTTCATCCGGGCGCCGGCGTCGGCCTCGGCCGTGACCACACGCTGTTTGCGCTGGTCGACGGCAAGGTGGAGTTCTCCACCAAGGGCCCGAAGAAGCGTCGTACCGTCAGTGTGGTTGCCGAGGCGTAATCGCCCGCTCCATGCAGGCCAGTCCGCCAGGCATCGCTGCCCGGTGGACGAGACGGAAAGCCCCGCTTTTGCGGGGTTTTTCGTTTGACGGCCGGGAGTGGGGATTCGGGATTGGGGATTCGCAACGGCGGATCTCGATAGTCCTGATACCGCTGCTTCCTGCTGTTTCCGCAGCGGCCTAGCGGCGTCCTGCGGTGGTGTTACCAATCCCAAATTACGAATCTCAAATCTCATGAAGTTAGTCGACGAAGCAGAAATCCTGGTCAGTGCCGGCAATGGCGGCAATGGCTGTGTCGGCTTTCGCCGCGAGAAGTTCATCCCGCTCGGCGGGCCCGACGGCGGTGATGGCGGCAACGGCGGCAGCGTGTGGATCGTGGCCGACGAGAACGTCAATACGCTGGTCGACTTCCGGCATGAGCGCACCTTCAAGGCGCAGCGCGGCGAGAACGGCATGGGTCGCCAGGCCTACGGCAAGGGTGGCGAAGACCGCATCATCGTGGTGCCGGTCGGCACCGTGGTGATGAACGTGCAGACCGACGAAGTCATCGGCGACCTGACCCAGCATGGCGATCGCCTGCTGGTGGCCAAGGGCGGCAAGGGCGGCCTGGGCAACATGCATTTCAAGAGCTCGGTCAACCGTGCGCCGCGCCAGTCCACCACCGGTGAAGAGGGCGAGGAGCGCTTGCTCAAGCTGGAGCTGAAGCTGCTGGCCGACGTCGGCCTGCTGGGCTTTCCCAACGCGGGCAAGAGCACGCTGATCCGCGCGGTGTCCTCGGCGACCCCGAAGGTGGCCGACTATCCGTTCACCACCCTGTATCCGAATCTGGGCGTGGTCAGTGTCGAGGCGTATCGCAGCTTCGTCATCGCCGACGTGCCGGGCCTGATCGAGGGCGCGGCCGACGGTGCCGGGCTGGGCACGCAGTTCCTGCGCCATCTGCAGCGCACCCGCCTGCTGCTGCATCTGGTGGACATCTCGCCGATGGATGGTGGCGTGGAGGCGTCGCCGGTGGACCAGGTGCGCACCATCGAGCGCGAACTGGAACGTCACGATCCCGAATTGCTGAAGAAGCCGCGCTGGCTGGTGCTCAACAAGGCCGACCTGATGTTCGAGGACGAGGCGCGCGCCGCGGCCGAGACGATCGTGGCCGAACTGGGCTGGACCGCGCCGTGGTATCTGGTCTCGGCGCTGGGTCGCGATGGCACCTTCCCGATCATGAAGGACGTCATGGCCTTCTTCGACCGTCAGCGCGAGGACGAGCTCGAGGCACGCAATGCCGGCTGAGCGCATGCGCAGGCACACAAAAAACCCGGCCAAGGCCGGGTTTTTCTATGCCACCGCAAGCCAGGCCTGCGGTGATGCCGACACGGCGCGCTTACGCGGCCTTGATGGCCTTGATACGAGCGGTCAGACGGCTCTTGTGACGCGCAGCCTTGTTCTTGTGAATCAGGCCACGGGCACTGAAACGGTCGAGGATGGGCTGAGCGACGGCGAAAGCAGCTTCGGCGCCTGCAGCATCGTTGGCGTCAAGGGCCTTGATCACCTTCTTGACGGCGGTGCGCAGCATCGAACGCTGGCCCGTGTTGCGCTCATTGCGCACAACGGTCTGCTTGGCGCGCTTCTTGGCGGACTTGATATTGGCCACGGTGGTGGGTTCCTGAAAAATCGGTGTAGTGGAAAAAGCAAGCGGGAAAGTATGATGGGCTTAGTTATGTACGTCAAGTCAGTTGTCAAGAGGGAGGCTGCGTGAGCAAGCCCGGCATGTTGAGAGGCCTGCTCTCATTCAGCAGTATGACCATGGTGTCGCGGGTATTGGGCCTGATCCGCGACCAGGCGATCTCCACCACCTTTGGCGCCAATGCGGTGACCGACGCGTTCTGGGTGGCATTCCGGATCCCCAATTTCCTGCGTCGCCTGTTCGCCGAGGGCTCGTTCGCCACCGCCTTCGTACCGGTGTTCACCGAAGTCAAGGAAACCCGCCCGCATGCGGACCTGCGCGAGCTGATGTCGCGGGTGTCCGGCACGCTGGGTGGCATGTTGCTTGTGATCACCGCACTGGGGCTGATCTTCACCCCGCAGCTGGCGTCGGTGTTTTCCGATGGCGCGGCCACCGATCCGGACAAGTACGGCCTGCTGGTGGATCTGCTGCGGCTGACGTTTCCGTTTCTGCTGTTCGTGTCGTTGACCGCGCTGGCGGGCGGGGCCCTCAACAGCTTTCAGCGGTTTGCGATTCCGGCACTGACGCCGGTGATCCTCAACCTGTGCATGATCGCCGGTGCCCTGTGGCTGGCGCCGCGGCTGGAGGTGCCGATCCTGGCGTTGGGCTGGGCGGTGCTGGTGGCCGGTGCGCTGCAGTTGCTGTTTCAGCTGCCGGCCTTGAGAGGCATCGATCTGCTGACGCTGCCGCGCTGGAGCTGGACGCATCCGGACGTGCGCAAGGTGCTGACCTTGATGATCCCGACCCTGTTCGGTTCGTCGATTGCGCAGATCAACCTGATGCTGGACACGGTCATCGCCGCGCGCCTGGCCGATGGCTCGCAGTCGTGGCTGTCGCTGGCCGACCGCTTTCTGGAGCTGCCGCTGGGCGTGTTCGGGGTGGCGCTGGGCACGGTGATCCTGCCGGCGCTGGCGCGCCATCACGTCAAGACCGACCGCAGTGCGTTCTCCGGCGCGCTGGACTGGGGGTTCCGCACCACGCTGTTGATCGCAGTGCCGGCAATGCTCGGCTTGCTGCTGCTGGCCGAGCCGCTGGTGGCGACCTTGTTCCAGTACCGTCAGTTCACTGCCTTCGACACGCGGATGACCGCGATGTCGGTCTATGGCCTGAGCTTCGGCCTGCCGGCTTACGCCATGCTCAAGGTGCTGCTGCCGGCCTTCTACGCCCGCCAGGACACCCGTACCCCGGTGCGGGCCGGCGTGGCGGCGTTGATCGCCAACATGGTGTTCAACTTCGCCTTGCTGGCGGTGGTCTACCAGGTCATGGTGCCGCCCGAGCTCAAGGCGCAGGGCGTGATGCAGGCGCTGGGCAAGCAGCCGGGTCTGCATCTGGCGCTGGGCATTGCCAGCGCGCTGTCGAGTTACCTCAACCTGGGCTTGCTGTGGTACTGGCTGGGCAAGTCCGGCGTCTACCAGCGCCGGCCGGGTTGGACCGGCTATGCGCTGCGCCTGCTGCTGGCGTGCGCGGCGATGGTGGCGGTGCTGTTGAGCCTGCTGTGGTGGCTGCCATCGTTCACCGTGATGGACAAGTGGGATCGCATCGGCTGGCTGGCAGTACTGGTCGGTAGCGGCGGGGCGACTTATCTGGTGGCGCAGGTGGCGCTCGGTTTGCGGCCGCGGCATCTGCGCGAGGGCTAGTCGCCTGCCAGGCTGGCCGAGCGGGTGCAGAGCCATCGGTCAGGCGGTGGGAGTTGATGCCGGGCCAGGCGGGCGCGCAATCGCCTGCCCGCTTCCGGGACGCAGCTGGCGCGGCACCGGCCGGGCGGCGCCCATGCGGGTTGACAGGCACGGCTATACTTGCGGGTTATGCATCAACGAGGGTCGGCCGGCAGGCCGGCATCTGTTTGGATCGAGGAATGAGCAGGCTGTTTAGAGACGTCGAGGGCGGGACGCTGTTCCCGCACGGAAGCGTGGTCTGCATCGGCGCCTTTGATGGCCTGCACCTGGGGCATCGGGCATTGGTGCAGCACGCAGTCGCGCGCGCGCGCGCGCTGGGCGTGCCGGCGGTGGCGGTGAGCTTCGAGCCGCTGCCGCGCGAATTTTTCGCCCCGGCCGCGCCGCCGCCCCGGCTGACCCTGGCCCGCGCCAAGATCGAAGGGCTGCACGGCTTCGGTGCCGACAGCGTGGGCATGATCCGTTTCGACGGCCGCCTGTCGGCGATGAGCGCCGAGGATTTCGTACGGCTGGCCCTGGTCGGCCGGCTATGCGCCAAGGAGGTCTGGATCGGCCCGGAGTTCCGTTTCGGCCATCGGCGTGGTGGCGATATCGGCCTGCTGCGCGCGCTCGGTGCGCACTACGGATTTGAGGCGGGCGAAATCGCGCCGGTGCATCTGCACGGCGAGCGCATCTCGGCCACGCGCATCCGCGAGCTGCTGGGTGCAGGCGAGTTCGCGCACGCCGGGCAATTGCTTGGCCGGCCGTATGCCATTGGCGGGCGGGTGGTGCGAGGCAAGCAGCTTGGACGCACGTTGGGCTATCCGACCGCCAATCTGCGATTTCCGCGCACGCCGGCGCTGTCGGGTATTTACGCAACCTGGGTGCATGGTGTGGCCGAGCGGCCGTGGCCGTCGGTCTCCAGCTTCGGCACGCGGCCGACGGTGGCCGGCGTGGAGCCGCTGCTGGAAGCGCACCTGTTCGACTTCCAGGGCGATCTGTATGGCCGGCATATTGCCGTCGAATTCGTCGCCAAGCTGCGCGACGAAGAGAAGTTCGACGGCCTGGACGCGCTGACGGTGCAGATGCACCGCGATGCCGAGCAGGCGCGTGCGGTGCTGGACAGGCATGCAGTTTCTGCGACACACGCGAGTTCCTCGCAACAGCCCGCCTATGATGCGAGTCCCTCGCAGGAGCCGACCTATGATGCGAGTCACTCGCAAGAGCCCGCACATCCATGTGCGGACTTATCAAAAAATCCAGCGCAACGGTAGAGACCTGTGACCCAAGACTACAAAGCCACTCTCCATCTGCCCGCGACGGAATTCCCGATGCGCGGCGACCTGCCCAAGCGCGAGCCGGCGATGCTGGAGCGCTGGGAGCGCGAGGGGCTGTACGCGCAACTGCGCGCCAATGCGGCCGGGCGCCCGCTGTTCGTGCTGCACGACGGCCCGCCGTATGCCAATGGCCAGATCCATCTGGGCCACGCGGTCAACAAGATCCTCAAGGACATCATCGTCAAGTCGAAGTACCTGGCTGGCTTCGATGCGCCCTACATCCCGGGTTGGGACTGCCACGGCCTGCCGATCGAGATCGCGATCGAGAAAAAGTACGGCAAGGTCGGCGTGAAGCTGGATGCGGCGCAATTCCGCCAGAAGTGCCGTGAATACGCCACCGAGCAGATCGACCTGCAGCGGCGCGACTTCAAGCGCCTGGGCGTGATCGGCGACTGGGACAACCCGTACAAGACGCTGGATTTCCGCTTCGAGGCCAACGAGATCCGTGCGCTGGCCAAGGTGGTCGACAACGGCCATCTGACCCGCGGCGTCAAGCCGGTGCATTGGTGCTTCGACTGTGGCTCGGCGCTGGCCGAGGCCGAGATCGAATACGCCGACAAGGTGTCGCCGACGGTGGATATCGCCTATCCGGCGCGCGATCCGGCGGCCGTGGCTGCTGCATTCGGCGCGAGCCTGCCGGCGGGCGTGGGCGTGGCGGTGCCGATCTGGACCACCACCCCGTGGACGCTGCCGGCGTCGCTGGCGGTGAGCCTGGGCGCGGACCTGGACTACGTGCTGGTCGAAGGCCCCGCCGATCGCGGCCAGCCGCGCTGGCTGGTGGTGGCCGAAGCCCTGGCCGGCAAGGCGCTGGCGCGCTACGGCGTGCACACGGTGGTGGTGCACGGGCATGCCAAGGGTGCGGCGCTGGAGCAGATGCTGCTGAACCACCCGTTCTATGCCGAGCGCGAAATCCCGCTGTTGCTGGGCGACCACGTGTCGGCCGAGGACGGTACCGGCGCGGTGCACACCGCACCGGGACATGGCCAGGAGGACTACCAGGTTTCCAAGCAGTACGGCCTGCTCGAGCGCTATGGCGCTGCGCAGATCAACCCGGTGGACGGGCGGGGCGTGTACCTGCCGTCGACGCCGCCGCTGGGCGAGACCGTGCTGGCCGGGCTGCACATCTGGAAGGCCAACGACATCCTCATCGAGGCGCTGCGCGACACCGGCGTGCTGCTGGCGGCCAGCAAGATGGAGCACAGCTATCCGCATTGCTGGCGCCACAAGACGCCGATCGCATTCCGCGCCACGCCGCAGTGGTTCATCTCGATGGAGCAGGCCAACCTGCGCGCCGATGCGCTGGCGGCCATCGACAACGTGCACTGGTATCCGTCCTGGGGCCAGGCACGCATCGCCGGCATGGTCGACGGGCGTCCGGACTGGACGATTTCGCGCCAACGCACCTGGGGCGTGCCGATCGCCTTGTTCGTGCATCGCGAAACCGGCGAGCCGCATCCGCGCAGCACCGAGTTGCTGCGACAGGTCGCCGACCGCGTGGAGCTGGGCGGTGTGGACGTGTGGTACACGCTGGACGCGGCCGAACTGCTGGGCGACGAGGCGGCCGATTACGACAAGATCACCGACATCCTGGATGTGTGGTTCGACTCCGGCGTGACCCACGAGGCGGTGCTGGTGGACCGCGGCCTGCCCAAGCCGGCCGACCTGTACCTGGAGGGCTCCGACCAGCACCGTGGCTGGTTCCAGTCCTCGCTGCTGACCGGCGTGGCGATGGACAAGGCGGCGCCGTACAAGCAGTGCCTGACCCACGGCTTCACCGTGGACGAGCACGGCCGCAAGATGTCCAAGTCGCTGGGTAACGGCATCGAGCCGCAGGACATCATGAAGACCCTGGGTGCGGACATCCTGCGCCTGTGGATCGCCTCGGCCGATTACAGCAACGAGATGTCGCTGTCGCAGGAGATCCTCAAGCGCAATGCCGACGCGTACCGTCGCCTGCGCAATACCGCGCGCTTCCTGCTCGGCAACCTGCATGGCTTCGATCCGTTGCAGCACCTGGTGGCGCTGGACGACATGGTGCTGCTGGACCGCTGGATCGTGCATCGCGCGCACGAGCTGCAGGAGAAGATCGTCGCCGCGTATGCGCGCTACGACTTTGCCGAGATCGTTCAGGCGCTGCTGAATTTCTGCAGCGTGGATCTGGGCTCGCTGTATCTGGACGTGACCAAGGACCGCCTGTACACGATGGCCGAGGATGCACGCGGCCGCCGTTCGGCGCAGAGCGCGATGTATCACGTGGCCGAGGCGTTCGTGCGCTGGATCGCACCGGTGCTGAGCTTCACCGCCGAAGAGCTGTGGGGCTACCTGCCGGGCAAGCACGCCGACAACGTGCTGTTCGCCACCTGGTACGACGGCCTGGCGCCGCTGCCGGCCGATGCTGCATTGACCGGTGCGGATGTCGACAAGTTGCTGGCCTTGCGCGAGCAGGTGGCCAAGGTGCTGGAGCCGATGCGTGCCAACGGCGCGATCGGTGCGGCGCTGGAAGCGGAGATCACCGTGGCTGCCGATGCACAGACTGCCGCGCGTTGGCAGCCGCTGGCCGAGGAGCTGCGCTTCCTGTTCATCAGTGGCGATGTCACCGTCACTGCGGCCAGCACCGACGACATCTTCGTCAGCGCGCAGCCGACCAGCAAGGCCAAGTGCGTGCGCTGCTGGCACCACCAGGCCAGCGTGGGCAGCGATCCGCGTCACCCGGAACTGTGCAGCCGCTGCGTCAGCAATATCGAAGGCCCCGGCGAGGAGCGTCGCTGGTTCTGATGGGGTGCGCATGATTGCGCGTGGCGGGCCGATCCTGCCACGCGTGATCGAGACCCGGATGGGCCGGGCGTGCGCCTGCGCGCGACCTCATCGGCAGCCACCGCTGCCGTCGATGGCCCCGGCGCCGCAGTCCCTCGCTTGCTGAAGCGTGGCGCACGCGGCAATGCGGGGCAGGGCGGCTGGCTCGGGCGTCCATGCCATCCTTGCCCGCCTGTCTTCCAGCTTTTGTTCCGCTAACCGCCATCCCCAACGCCATCCAGGCATCTTCTCCGGCGTCGGAGAAGTCACCACCAACTGCGATCTTTCGACATGAGTCAACGCCCCAAACCCTCCGCCCTGATCTGGTTGCTGCTGTCGGCACTGGTGGTCGGGCTGGACCAGTGGAGCAAGGCCTGGGTGCTGTCCAGCCTGCCCGAGTACACCCCGGTGCCGGTGATCGACGGCTTCTGGAACTGGTACCGCACCTACAACACCGGCGCGGCCTTCAGCTTCCTGAGCGATGCCGGCGGCTGGCAGCTGTGGTTCTTCACTGCGTTGGCGGTGGGCATCAGCGGGCTGCTGGCGTTCTGGCTGTCGCGTACCGCGCGCGGCGAATGGCGCAGCGCGTTGCCGTATGCACTGGTGATCGGCGGGGCGATCGGCAACGTGATCGACCGGCTGATGCACGGCCACGTGGTCGATTTCATCCAGTGGTATATCGGCAGCCACACTTGGCCTGCGTTCAACATCGCCGACTCGGCAATCGTGGGCGGCGCCATCGGCATCGCGGTATTCGGCCTGTTCGACAGGTCCGGCAAGCGGGAGGCGGGGATCCGGAAGTAGGAATCGTCGCTGAAGTCGCGGCGTACCGGCATCGCCCGGTTCCATCCTCCATTCCCCATTCCCGTAGAATGCCCGCCATGGATGTCCTGCTCGCCAATCCCCGTGGTTTCTGTGCCGGTGTCGACCGTGCGATCGAGATCGTCAAGCGCGCGATCGAAACGCTGGGCGCGCCCATCTATGTGCGCCATGAAGTGGTGCACAACCGCTTCGTAGTCGACGACCTCAAGCAGCGCGGCGCGGTCTTCGTCGAAGAGCTGGACGAGGTGCCGGACAACGCCACGGTGATCTTCAGCGCACACGGCGTCTCGCAGGCGGTGCGCCAGGAAGCCGAGCGCCGCGGGCTGAAGGTGTTCGACGCGACCTGCCCGCTGGTGACCAAGGTGCATTTCGAGGTGGCGCGGCATTGCCGGGCCGGCCGCGACGTGGTGCTGATCGGCCACGCCGGACACCCGGAGGTGGAAGGCACGATGGGGCAGTGGAGCCGCGAACGCGGCCCGGGCACGATCTATCTGGTCGAGGACATCGAGCAGGTTTCCACGCTGCAGATCCGCCAGCCGGAGAACATTGCCTACACCACCCAGACCACGCTGTCGGTGGACGACACCATGGGCATCATCGAGGCCCTGCGTGCGCGCTACCCGGCCATGCAGGGGCCGCGCCACGACGATATCTGCTACGCCACCCAGAACCGCCAGGACGCGGTGCGCGATCTCGCGCGCCAATGCGATCTGGTGCTGGTGGTCGGTTCGCCCAACAGCTCCAATTCCAATCGCCTCAGCGAGCTGGCCCGGCGCGACGGGGTGGAGTCCTACCTGATCGACAACGCCAGCGAGATCGACCCGGCCTGGGTCGTGGGCAAGCAGCACATCGGCCTGACCGCCGGCGCCTCCGCGCCGCAGGTGCTGGTCGATGGCGTGCTGGCGCGGTTACGCGAGCTGGGCGCCAGCAGTGTGTCGGAGCTGGAAGGCGAGCCGGAATCGATGGTGTTCGCCCTGCCCAAGGAATTGCGGTTGCGCCTGGTCAGCTGACAGCGGGCGCTCCGGGCTGCTTGCGGCGGCGGGTCCCTGCCGCAAGCCCGGGTGCTTCGCAGCTGCAGGTGGTCGTCCTCCGCCGGCCATGGTCCACAGGTCCGGGGCCGGGATACGCAGTGCGGCGCCTGGCGGCGATTGACCGGGCACCGGCTCCGCTCCTACAATGCACGGCTCGCCGGAATAGCTCAGTTGGTAGAGCGGCGCATTCGTAATGCGTAGGTCGTAGGTTCGATTCCTATTTCCGGCACCATTGCTTCAACACTGGGTCGACCATTGGTCGGCCCAGCTGCGTTTGGGCCGAAGCACGCGCATCTTGCCGCTGGCCCGGCCATATACGCCACACATCGTGGCGTCCGCAATCGATGGCCGCGGCTGCATCTTTGTCGTCCTGCGCAGCGCTGCGACAACATGTCGCACAGTTTTGTGCGCATTAATTGCGACAGATCATTGCCGATGGGTTTCGTGCAGGTGCAGCAAAGTCTAAAATCAGGGAGCTAACTCGTGTCTTCGGTCTGCGTGGCCGCCTTCCTTCAGGAAGCGTGCCGTCAGGACAAGTCCCACCTGGATACGACGAACGAGGCTGGCGTTCCTTCGCACTTGGATCGACCGATGATTCCGTTGAAACATCTCGGGCGTGTACTTCGTCCAGGCCTGATGCTGCCGTTCCTGCTGTTGGCAGGCTGCAGTTCGGCCATTCTCAACCCGAAAGGCCAGATCGGCCACGACGAGAAGCAGCTGCTGATCACCTCGGTCGTGCTGATGCTGATCGTGGTCATCCCGGTGATCGTGATGACGATTGCGTTCGCGTGGAAATACCGCGCGTCCAACACGAAGGCACGCTACGAGCCGGACTGGTCGCACTCCACCGCGATCGAGGTGGTGGTGTGGTCGATCCCGTGCGTGATCATCCTGGTGCTGGCGGTGCTGACCTGGCGCTCCTCGCACGCGCTGGACCCGTACCGGCCGCTGGATTCGGACGTCAAGCCGATCACCATCGAAGCGGTGTCGCTGGACTGGAAGTGGATGTTCATCTACCCGGACCAGAACATCGCCACGGTCAACGAAATCGCCTTCCCGGTGCATACGCCGCTGAACTTCAAGATCACCTCCGACACGGTGATGAATTCGTTCTTCATCCCGCACCTGGGCACGATGATCTACGCGATGGCCGGCATGGAAACCAAGCTGCACCTGGTGGCCAACGAGCCGGGCGAATACTTCGGCCTGTCGACCAACTACAGCGGTCACGGTTTCTCGAAGATGAGCTTCAAGGCGCATGCCGTCGATCAGGCCGGCTTCGATGCATGGGTGGCCAAGGTCAAGGCATCGCCGACCGCGTTGAACGCCGCCGAGTACCAGGTGCTGGCAGCCAACCGCAACGACAAGGAACAGTATCCGGTCACCTACTACTCGTCGGTGCAGGACGGCATGTTCCGCTCGCTCGTCGACAAATACATGAATGGTCCGGGCCATAACAAAGGCCATGGCGACCATCAGGCAGCGGCTGCAGAGCCGGTTGCCATGTGCACTTCTGGAGACAAGTGATGCTAGGCAAACTTACGATCGAGGCGGTTCCGTACCACGAGCCGATCATCATGGTCGCACTCGGTGGTGCAGGCCTGCTCGGCCTGCTCATCGCGGGCGCCATCACCAAGTACAAGCTGTGGGGCTACCTGTGGAACGAGTGGTTCACCTCGGTGGACCACAAGCGCATCGGCGTGATGTACATCATCGTGGCGCTGGTCATGTTGCTGCGCGGCTTCGCCGATGCGGCGATGATGCGCACCCAGCAGGCGCTGGCAGGTAACGGCGGCGAAGGCGTGCTGCCGCCGCATCACTACGACCAGATCTTCACCGCGCACGGCGTGATCATGATCTTCTTCATGGCCATGCCGTTCATGACCGGCCTGTTGAACCTGATCGTGCCGCTGCAGATTGGTGCGCGCGACGTGGCGTTCCCGTTCCTGAACTCGCTGAGCTTCTGGCTGTTCGTGGCCGGTGCGGCGCTGATCAACATCTCGCTGGGTGTCGGCGAATTCGCCCAGACCGGCTGGCTGGCGTATCCGCCGTTGTCGGGGCTGGAATACAGTCCGGGGGTCGGCGTCGACTACTACATCTGGGCGCTGCAGGTCTCAGGCCTGGGCACCTTGCTGACCGGCATCAACTTCTTCGTGACGATCATGCGGATGCGCGCGCCGGGCATGACCCTGATGCGCATGCCGATCTTCACCTGGACCGCGCTGATCACCAACATCCTGATCATCGCCGCATTCCCGATCCTGACCGTGGCGCTGGCGCTGCTGGGTGCCGACCGTTACCTGGGCACGCACTTCTTCACCAATGACGGTGGCGGCAACGCCATGATGTACGTCAACCTGATCTGGATCTGGGGTCACCCGGAAGTCTATATCCTGATCCTGCCGGCGTTCGGCATCTTCTCCGAGTTGATCGCCACCTACAGCCGCAAGCGCCTGTTCGGCTACACCTCGATGGTCTACGCCACCTCGTGCATCGGCGTGCTGTCGTTCGTGGTGTGGTTGCACCACTTCTTCACCATGGGCTCGGGTGCCAACGTCAATGCCTTCTTCGGCATCACGACGATGATCATCTCGATCCCGACCGGCGTGAAGATCTTCAACTGGCTGTTCACCATGTTCCGCGGTCGTGTGCACATGACCTCGCCGGTACTGTGGACGATCGGCTTCATCATCACCTTCACCATCGGCGGCATGACCGGCGTGATGCTGGCGATCCCGGCAGTGGACTTCGTGCTGCACAACAGCCTGTTCCTGATCGCGCACTTCCATAACGTGATCATCGGCGGCGTGGTGTTCGGCTACCTGGCCGGCCTGACCTACTGGTTCCCGAAGGCGTTCGGCTTCAAGCTCAACGAAAAGATCGGCAAGGCCTCGTTCTGGTGCTGGATCATCGGCTTCTTCGTGGCCTTCATGCCGCTGTACGTGCTCGGCTTCATGGGCATGACCCGTCGCATGAACACCTACAACCACCCCGAGTGGGCGCCGTGGCTGTATGTCGCCGCGGCCGGTGCTGCGATCATCGGTCTGGGTATCTTCCTGAACCTGGTGCAGATCGGTTACAGCGTGTGGAAGCGCAAGGAGCACATGGACCACACGGGCGATCCGTGGGATGGCCGGACGCTGGAGTGGGCCACCTCCTCGCCACCGCCGTTCTACAACTTCGCCGTGCTGCCGCACATCGACGACCGCGATCAGTTCTGGGCCGACAAGCAGAACGGCAAGGGCTGGGTGCGTCCGTCCAAGTACGAGGCCATCCACATGCCGCGCAACACCGGTGCAGGCGTGTATATCGGCGCCTTCAGCGTGCTGATGGGCTTCGGTCTGATCTGGCACATCTGGTGGCTGGCCATCGTCGGCCTGGTCGGCATGATCGGCAGCTTCATCGCCCGTACCTTCGATGACGACATCGATTACTGGGTGCCGGCCGACGAAGTGGAGCGTATCGAAAACGCGCGCTTTGCCCTGCTCGAACAGCAACATGCGGCGCAGGCCGCGAAGGTGGTATGACCATGTCTTCCTCGACCACGCTAGACCACGCCGCCCACGCGGGCGGCCACGACGACCACGAACATCACGATGCCGGTGGCAACACCGTCTTCGGGTTCTGGGTCTACCTGATGAGCGACTGCCTGCTGTTCGCCGGCCTGTTCGCCACCTATGCGGTGCTCTCCGGCGCCACGGTGGACGGACCGACCGCCAAGGAGCTGTTCGACCTGAAGTTCGTGCTGGTGGAAACCTTCCTGCTGTTGTTCAGCAGCCTGAGCTTCGGCGTTGCGATGATTTCCGCGCACAAGCGCAACATGACCGGGCTGTACGCCTGGCTGGGCGTCACCGCGCTGCTGGGCATTGGCTTTCTGTGCATGGAAGTCTGGGAGTTCAACCATCTGATCCACGAAGGGGCGGGTCCGGGACGCAGCGCGTTCCTGTCGGCCTTCTTCACCCTGGTGGGGACGCACGGCCTGCACGTGGCTTCCGGCCTGTTGTGGATGGCAGTGCTGGTGATCCAGATCTCCAAGAACGGCCTGACCCCGCGCAACAGCACGCGTCTGGCCTGCCTGAGCCTGTTCTGGCATTTCCTGGACATCATCTGGATCGGTGTGTTCACCGTCGTCTACCTGCTGGGAGCGCTGTAATGGCCAATCACCACGCGCATGAAACCGCTGCCGACGCACATGCCGGCGGCCTGAAGTCCTACCTGATCGGCTTTGTGATGGCCGTGATCCTCACCGTCATCCCGTTTGCGATGGTGATGAGCGGAGCGTTCTCCAAGGGTGTCACCGTCATCGTGATCTCGCTGATGGCCGCGGTGCAGATGCTGGTGCACATGGTGTACTTCCTGCACATGGATCGCTCGCCCGAGCAGCGTTCCAACGTGCAGGTGGGCCTGTTCTCGTTGCTGATTATCGGCATCGTGATCGTGGGTTCGCTGTGGGTGCTGCACAACATGAACGTCAACATGATGCATTGAGACGGCATGGCGCCCGATCCCGGCACGCCGGATCGACGCATACCGGACAGAACGAAGCCGCCAGGTCACTGGCGGCTTTTTTTTTGCGTGCGAATCGGTGCGCAGCATGACCTATGGCATACGGGGGAAGCGCAGGCAGGCGCTTAGCATCGTGGGCTTGCCTGTTCCAGGTCCCTGCGGAGTTGCGATGAAGATCCCCACCTTGTTGTCCGTGTCGCTGCTGGCGGCACTGTCGTTGCCTGCGGCCGCACAAACCGCTGCGCCGCAGGACGTGCCGTTCGACGGCACCTTGAAGATCGACGTCGATGCCACCGATCTGGCCCACCGCATCTTCAAGGTCAAAACCACCATGCCGGCCAAGCCCGGCCCGATGACGCTGCTGTATCCGCAGTGGATTCCCGGCAATCACTCGCCGACCGGGCCGATCGACAAGCTGGCCGGTCTGGTGATCAAGGTCGATGGCAAGGTGGTGCCGTGGAAACGCGACCAGTTCGATGTGTACGCCTTCACCGTGGACGTGCCGCAGGGCGCCAGCGAGCTGGTGGCCGAGTTCAAGTTCCTCTCGCCGCAGGCCCCCAACCAGGGCCGGGTGATGATGACCCCGGAGATGCTCAACCTGCAGTGGAACACCACCGCGCTGTATCCGGCCGGCGTGTTCGCACGCAACATCAAGGCCCAGGCCAGCGTCACCTTGCCAGCCGGCTGGAGCTATGCCACGGCACTGGAAACCGACCGCCGCGTCGGCGACACGGTGACCTTCAAGCCGATCGATTTCGACGACCTGGTCGATTCGCCGATGTTCGCCGGCAAGTACTACAAGCGCGTTGAGCTGAGCGCCGGCAAGCAGCCGGTCTACCTCAACGTGTTCGCCGACGAAGCCAAGTCGCTGGAGGCCAAGCCCGAGCAGATCAAGGCGCATGCAGCGCTGGTGCAGCAGATGGACAAGCTCTACGGCGCGCGCCATTTCGATCATTACGAATTCCTGCTGGCGCTGACCAAGAAACTGGGTGGCATCGGACTGGAGCATCACCGCTCCAGCGAAAACAGCGGCGTGCCGACGTACTTCACCGAGTGGGACAAGAGCTGGACCGGGCGCGACCTGCTCGCACACGAGTTCAACCACTCCTGGAACGGCAAGTACCGTCGCGGTGCCGACCTGGCCACGCCGAACTTCAATGTGCCGATGGGCGACAGCCTGCTGTGGCTGTACGAGGGCCAGACCCAGTTCTGGGGCGAAGTGATGGCCGCGCGTTCGGGCCTGTGGACGCAGGACCAGGCGCGCGAGATGCTGGCCGGCGTGGCGGCGAGCTATGAGCGCGGGCGCCCCGGCATGGCCTGGCGCACCGTGCAGGACACCACCAACGACCCGACCATGTCGATGCGCCGGCCCAAGGCGTACCGCAGCTATCAGATGAGCGAGGACTACTATTCCGGCGGCCAGATGATGTGGCTGGAAGTGGACAGCAAGTTGCGCGCGTTGACCAACAACAAGCGCTCCATCGACGATTTCGGCAAGGCGTTCTTCGGCATGAACAACGGCGACTGGGACGTCAACCCGTACACCTTCGACGACATCGTCGCCACGCTCAACGGCATTGCCGCCTACGACTGGGCCAGCCTGTTGCGCAGCCGCATGGACGGGCATGGCTCGTTGAACGGGGGCATCGAGGCCAATGGCTGGAAGCTGGTCTACAACGACGAGCCCAATCTGGCCACCAAGGCCGACGAAAGCGACGACAAGGACGCCAACCTGGCCTATTCGCTTGGCGTGTCCTTGAAAGCCTCTGGCGACATCGGTGATGTGCTCTGGGACGGCCCGGCCTTCAATGCCGGCCTGATCGCCGGCAACACCATCGTGGCGGTCAACGGCCGCGCCTTCAGCAGCGAGGTGATCAAGGACGCGATCAAGGCGGCCAAGGGCACCACCGCGCCGATCGAACTGCTGGTCAAGCGCCTGGACCGCTACGACACCGTGCGCATCGATTACCACGGCGGCCTGCTGTATCCGCATCTGGAACGTATCCCCGGCAAGCCGGATCGCCTGAGCGAGTTGTACAAGCCGCGCTGAGTGGCGATCGGCTGCCAGCAGCCATTCGAGCGGGCAGTGGAAAAACCTGGCGGTGCGTGCCCGGGAGCGATCGATCATGCAGCGGCAGGCGCCGGTTTTCGTCGGTACCGATGCCGGTGCGACCGATCGAAAGACGGCGCGCCAGCCGACTGGTCCGCTCATCAATGCGGCCAGGTGAAAAACGCCGCCGCAGGAATGGGTGCTTGCATCCCTTCCTGCGGCGGCGTCAGCTGTCCGATTCCCGATTCCCGATTCCCGATTCCCGATTCCCGATTCCGGATTCCCGATTCCCGAGCCAGCGTCGCGCATCCTGAGACCGACGCCGACTATGCTGTCGCTCCAGAAGCGATGGGTTAACTGACGATGGCGAAGGCGAAAACGGCCTATGTCTGCGGCGAGTGCGGCGCCGAATACAACAAGTGGCAGGGGCAGTGCACCGAGTGCGGGGTCTGGAACACGCTCAGCGAGATCGTGCTCGAAAGCGCCACGCCCGGCGGCAAGGCCTCGCCTGCGGCTTCGCGACGTAGCGGCTGGGCCGGCAAGGCCGAGGCGCCCAAGATCACCGCGCTCAAGGATGTGCAGCAGTCCGAGCAGGCGCGTGTGTCCACGGGCATCGGCGAGTTCGATCGGGTACTGGGGGGCGGGCTGGTCGAGGGCGCGGTGGTGCTGATCGGTGGCGACCCGGGCATCGGCAAGTCGACATTGTTGCTGCAGGCGCTGGCGAGCATGGCCAGCACGCTGCCGGTGCTGTACGTGACCGGTGAGGAATCGTTGGCACAGGTGGCCGGGCGCGCGGTGCGGCTGGATCTGCCGCTGGAAGGCTTGAATGCGCTGGCCGAAACCGGCATCGAAAACATCCTGCAGCATGCCAGCGTGGCGCGGCCGAAGCTGATCGTGGCCGACTCGGTCCAGACGCTGTGGACCGAGTCGCTGACCGCGGCGCCGGGCTCGGTCAGCCAGGTGCGCGAGAGCGCGGCGCGGCTGGTGCGCTATGCCAAGGAGACCGGCACCGCCGTGTTCCTGGTCGGCCATGTGACCAAGGAGGGCGGCATCGCCGGCCCGCGCGTGCTGGAACACATGGTCGATGCGGTGCTGTACTTCGAAGGCGAGAGCGGTAGCCGGTTTCGCCTGCTGCGCGCGTTCAAGAACCGCTTCGGGGCGGTCAACGAGCTGGGCGTGTTCGCGATGGGCGAGAAGGGCCTCAAGGAGGTCTCCAACCCGTCGGCGATCTTCCTGTCCGGCGGCAGCACCCAGCAGCCGGGCAGTTGCGTGATGGTCACCCGCGAAGGCACCCGGCCGCTGATGGTGGAGGTGCAGGCACTGGTGGACGCCTCGCCGCTGTCCAATCCGCGGCGCGTGGCGGTGGGGCTGGAGCAGAACCGGCTGGCGATGCTGCTGGCGGTGCTGCATCGCCATGGCGGCATCGTGGTGGGCGACCAGGACGTGTTCGTCAATGTGGTCGGCGGCATCCGCGTGCAGGAAACCGCTGCCGATCTGCCGGTGCTGCTGGCAGTGCTGTCCTCGCTGCGCGACCGGCCGCTGTCGGAGAAGACGATTGCCTTTGGCGAAGTGGGGCTGTCGGGCGAGATCCGGCCGGTGCCCAACGGCGAGGATCGTCTGAAAGAAGCCGCCACCCACGGCTTCAAGCGCGCGATAGTGCCCAAGGCCAACGCGCCCAAGGTTGCCAGCATCAAGGGCATGGAGATCGTCGCGGTGGAGCGGCTGAGCCAGGCGCTGGAAGCGGCGGCCGAGTGATGCCGGCGTGTATGGGAGCGCGCGTGCGCAGGGCATCGCGCTGCACGCGGTGAGCTGATCGCGCGCCCGGTGCAGGGCTGCACACATT
Source organism: Xanthomonas sp. BRIP62418 (assembly GCF_003993495.1). Lineage (NCBI taxonomy): Bacteria > Pseudomonadati > Pseudomonadota > Gammaproteobacteria > Lysobacterales > Lysobacteraceae > Xanthomonas > Xanthomonas sp. BRIP62418. The sequence continues at coordinate 34,335 of NZ_QEZG01000058.1, read as the reverse complement.
GCGCCGCGCGATGCCGGAGTTGCATCAGTGAGGTTGTCGGGTTGGCCGCCGGCAACTGCGGCGACCGTTGGTCGGCCAGCAGTCGCGAGATGCCGCCAGCCGGTAAGAAACCGTTTTCAGCAGAGGGCGGCTATGGCAACATGCGCGGCCCGTTGCACGGTGCACCGGATCACAGACAGCGCCCACTGCGCGTCACCAGGAGAACACGATGGAATGGATGTTGTTGCCACTCAAGCGCTACGCCGACTTCAATGGCCGCTCGCGCCGCAAGGAATATTGGATGTTCATGCTGCTGCAGGCGATCGTCCTGCTGGTATTGGGCGGCTTGTTCGGCATCGCGGCGGCAGTGATGGGCGGCGAGAACGGTCCCGGCGCACTGGCATGGCTGGTGCTTGCCATCATGGGGATCTTCGTACTGGCACTGATCGTGCCGAGCATTGCGGTGACCGTGCGTCGCCTGCATGACCAGGGCAAGTCCGGCTGGTTCTATCTGATCAGCCTGGTGCCCTACGTCGGTGGCTTCATCGTGCTGGTCTTCATGTGCCTGGAAGGCACGCCCGGCCCGAACGAGTACGGCGAGAATCCCAAGCAGTAACCGGGTGCAATGCCTGATCGAACAATGGCGCGGGGAGTCCTCCGCGCCATTGTCGTTTCTGGAGAGCCGGCCGGCTCAGGCTGTCGAAGGGCACGCACCTGTTCGAGTGCGGCACTTGGTGCGATGGGGGCATTTTGAGCTGCCCGCAAAAACGTAACCGTCTTGCCAGGGCGTGGGAAGCGGTCGAGCGGCAATAGGGCAAGGGCCTGCTCGTGTGTTCACTACATGATTGAACTACCAGGTGGATAGGTTTTCCGCCCGGCGTGGCAGCAGGCGAAAAGCAGTCCAGCCAATGCCCGACCAGATCAACGCATCACAGCGGACGGCTCACTGCACTGCAGGCGCCGATGGCATGCAGCAAGCGCGGCTCGCCGCCGTTCGCCGCGCTGCCGCTGTTGCGAGCCCGCGTTGGTCAACAGGCCGCGGCGTGATGGGCGGTGCTGGGGCTGACGGCCTTGCTGGGCGCGTGCTTGTCGGGCGTAGCAAGTTCCAGCTTATAACCATGCGAATACACGGTTCTGATGCGCACCACGCCGCTGTGGTTGCATAGCTGCAGCTTCTTGCGCAGCTTGTAGATGTGCTGCTCCATCGTGCGGTCGGTGAACTCGGTGTGGCTACCCCACACCGCCTTGGCCAACTGGCAGCGGCGGAAACATACGCCGGGGCTGGAAAACAACAGCCAGGCGATCGAGAACTCGCGTGCGGTCAGCACGATCGGCTTGCCGTGCAGGTACACGGTATTTTCGTCGCGAATCAGGTGGTAGGGACCAACACTCAGCTGCTGGCTCTCGGAGCATGCCTCGGCCACCGGCGAAAGCGCCAATGCCGCGCGCACATGCAGTTCGTGGGAATTGAACGGCAGGGCGAGCACGTCGTGTGCGCCGGCGCGGTACCAGGCCAGAATGTCGTGCGCACAGTCGAAACGCCCCAGCACGATCAGTGGCGTGGGATGACCGCTGTGGCAGCGTTGCCAGGCCAGCAGCGAGCTGTCGTCCGACGCGACGCAGGTCGCGTCGAAAACCAGCAGCTCGCAGGGGGAATGCCGCAGCGAGCGCAGGAGTTCGAGTTCGTCGGAAAACACCGCAAAACTCGGGGCCAGCGGTGCAAGGCTCGCATTGACCTGCGATGCCAGACGCGCGTCCTGCGTCAACAGGAAAGCCGATCCTTGCTTGCCGGTAGGGTTGCCGTGCATCAGCCGGCCTTCCCATGTCTGCCCACGTACCAGTCATGTGCTGGATGCCTGTTGTGGACAGCAGGCGCCAATACAAAACCCACATGTATAGATAAGTGCATCGCCATCGCCTTCGGCTGCCAGGGGATCCGGCCTGAGGCCGGACGAATGGTATGTACCATTGCGGAGCCAGAAAGTTTCACTGCTGCGTACTTTTCTTCGGCTTCGGGCGGGCCGGCTTTAACGTACGCTCATTTAGGCGCAACGCAGCTCTTACATCCAGGGCATGCGTCGACGGCGACTAACAAAATTCCGACATCGCGCGGTACGCGGGCCGATGGTTCCGGCGGAAAACAATACGCACGATCGCCAGGTCGTTGAATGCAATGTCAGGTCTATACCACGGTATTGCGATTTGCACGTGCGCGAAGCGCGCATGGAATATGTGGGCCATCGGTTGATGCCATGGAATGCGGCAGCATTGGTTTGAAGTGCATCTTTCATTTACTGAAATACCTTGCACGCGGCCATCGCCGCGACATGCCAGGACAATGGTCCCGCTGCGCACGGGCTCAGGTGCTCGAATGGCCGACGATTGCTTTTTTGGCTGGCGTCCTGTCTTCAATACGGCTTCGCATGGCGTGGAATGTCCTATGCACGCATGCGGTGGCGGTATGCAAAAAGTGCCCTTTACCTGCACGCCGCTTAACTGGTTTGCCGACAGACAGAGTGAGGATTTTTGATTTTCTTAGTGCCTTGGAGTGAGAAATTCCATTGGATCCGCTGCATACAATCGTTTGCGCCAGCCAGACCGGCGCATTGTTGTTTTTGCTCGTCCCCCTATGAGAGAGCCCGGCATGATCCTTTCAACCTACTTCGCGGCAATCTCTGCGTTGTCGTACGCAGACCGTCTTCCTATCTATACAAGCAGGATGCTGGTTGGTGCCTGGCCGCAAGGTCTGCAACATCTTCAACAACGCCGCGACGGCCAGGCCGCCCCGGATGGTGCAGAGGATGAAGTCAGCCTGCTCGGTGCCAGCGGCGATGCATTGTTGATCCTCGAATACCAGGAGGAGGCCGAAGATGCCTACCGCCACGCCTTGAAGGCGATGCGCGGGCATCAGCGCCAACTGCGGCTGCTGTCCTGCCGCAACACCGCCTGGTTGATGCTGAGCCAGCGCCGCCTGAGCGCTGCATTGAATTGCTTCGCACAGCTGGCGATGGACCGCGAAACGCCGCCCTGCCTGTGCGGGGAGAGTCTGCTGGGCAAGGCGCTGACCCACTTCCATCTGGGCCAGAGCACGCTGGCGCTGCAGACGCTGGAGCGTGCCAACGAAGCGCTGGGGGAACTGGACAGCGGCGCAACCGAGTGGCAGCGCATCGCCAACGCGCTGCGTCTGGACATGATCGCGCAGCTGCGCATCCGGCGTGCCGACCGGATGAGCGACCACGTGTTCTGGCAGGCCACGCTGCGCCAGGAGGATGCGGCGCATGCGTTCGAGCCCAACGAGTTGCGCGCCTGCATCGCCGACCTGGCCGAGAGCATGCCGGTGCTCGCCCAGCGCATGCGCCACGTGCGCAACCTGCTGCGCATTGCCGGTGGCGACACCTTCGGTTTCGATGCGCAGATCGATGCGCTGCCGGCCGCCGCCACCGGGTGCCCGCCATGCGCCCGGCAGGATGCGCAGGTGGAACTGGCGCTTGCCGCATTGGCGGTGGGGCGCGCGGATCTGGCAGAGCGCGCCCTGGCCGGTGCCGGACGTCACCACGCGCCGCGCTGGAATCTGGAGTTCGAGTATTGCCAGGCCAAGATCAGCCAGGCGCTGGGCAAGACCGAGCAGGCGCTGTTGCTGTACAACCGGTACGCGCTGGGCGCGGTGCAGTGCCTGCGCAGCGAGGTGCAGGCGCCGCGGCTGCTGGAAAGCGGCACGCCGGCACATGTCAGCGACGACATCTCCGCGCGGCTGCCGGCCAAGTATCGGCGCGCCTACGCCTACATGATCACCAATGCGCACCGTTCGGACCTGTCCATCAACGAGGTGGCCGCGCAGATCGGCGTGACCGGGCGCGCCTTGCAGCAGGCGTTCAAGTCCGCCACCGGGCTGTCGCCGACCCAGGTGCTGCGGCGTTACCGGATGCAGAGCATCCGCGACGAACTGTTGGCCGAAGGCGGCTGCGGCAGCGTGCTGCAGGCGGCGAGCCGCTGGGGCGTGGGCAGCCGGTCGGCCTTGGCCAAGGGCTATCGCCAGCATTTCAATGAGGCGCCGATGGAAACCTTGCAGCGGTAAGCCGTTGCGCGCCACGGCCATGCGTCGACGCAGGCCGTGGCGCGTCGTTTCTGCAAGGGGGGCTGCCGTGGCGGCCGCGCGCCGGCCACGCGCGAGACGCCGTCATAGTGTGACGTGCGTGCGTGTGGGGCGGCTTGCGGCTATCCTGTGCGGCTCGCACTGCCACCCAGGAAGGCGCGTCCGAGGATGGGCGTGGCCGCCAAGGAAACGACGAACGATCATGCAAGATCACACCTCCGAGGCGACGGACGCCTCCCAGATCCGCCGCGCAGGCGTCGATCTCAACGGATTGATGTCCGTTCTCAGCAAGCATCTGTATTCCACGCCGGTGGTCGCGCTGCGCGAGCTGGTGCAGAACGCGCACGACTCGATCCTGCGTCGCCGCCTGGAACAACCCGACTGGCAAGGCCAATCGCGCATCGAAGTGCATGCCGATGCTGCCCAGGGCATCGTGCGCATCGTCGATACCGGCGCCGGGCTGACCCAACAGGAAATCCACGATTACCTTGCTACCGTCGGCGTGGGGTATACGCGTGGCCTGCGTCAGGGTGGGCATGAGGACAGCGGCCTGATCGGCATGTTCGGGCTGGGCTTTTTGTCGGCCTTCGTGCTGGCGCGCCGCGTCACCGTGCGCACCACCTCCTACCAGAGCCCGACGCTGGGGCATTGCTATATCTCCAGCAATGCCGAGCAATACACGGTGAGTCCGATCCCGGCACGCGCCCAGGTCGGAACGGAAGTGGTGCTGGAGCTGCACGAGGACTATCTGCCGTTGGCCCAGGAAGCACGGCTGCGCGAGATCCTGTCGCGTTATTGCGCGCTGTTGCGCGAGCCGATCTGGATCGGCGGCGATACCCAGGCGATCAATCCCGAGCCGCCGCCGTGGCGCATGCACGATGCGGTGCCGTTGCATCCGGTGCAGGCCTGGCGGCGTCAGCGCGAGTTTGCCGCGCGTTTCGAGCGCAACTTCGAGCCCTTGTGCTGCATGCCGGTGCGTGCGGAGGAGGGCAGCGATGCGGTCGGCCTGCTGTGGGTGCAGGACGGAGCCACCTACGGCACCAGCGACAACCGCAACCTGTCGGTGTTCCTGCGCGGCATGCTGCTGGACGACAACGCGCGCGAACTGCTGCCACCGTGGGCGGGCTTTATCGGGGGTGTGATCGAGTCCAATCGCTTGACGCCCACCGCCAGCCGCGAAGATCTGCAACGCGATGCCACCTACACGGCCGTGCAGCACGCGCTGTCCGAAGCGCTGGTGCAAGGCCTGGCCGATGTGGCGCGTCAGCAGCCGGAAGCCTGGCGGCGCATCCTGCTGCGGCACAACGAGGCATTGCTGGGCGCGGCGCTGTGCGACGAGCGTTTGTTCGCGCTGCTGATGGAACACGTGCGGGTGCCGACCTCGCAGGGCGACCTGCCCGCGCAGCAGTTGCCGGCGCGTGGCGCGGTACATGTGATCCTGGACAGCGACAGCGGTTTCGAGGAAATGCTGTTCCGCGCGATGGGCGTGCCGGTGGCCTACGGAAACCGCTATGCGGTGGTGCCGTTCCTGCGCCGCTGGGCGCAGGCCAAGGGCGTGCGCCTGGTCGAGCTGGGCACCGAGCAGGGCAACCGGCAGTTGTTCCAGCTGGATACGTTGCCGGCCGACGAACTGGCCTGGCTGGAACAGCACCTGGGCGATGGCGAGGCGCTGGTGCCGGCACGCTTCAGCCCTGAGGCATTGCCGCTGGTGGTGGTGCCCGACCGCGAGGCCGAACTCAAACGCCGGCTGGAGCAGGACGAGAACGACAAGCGCGTGTCCACCGCCGCGTTGCGGCTGGCCCGGCAGTTCACGGCGGGGATTCAGGCGCGGCAGACCCAGCGGCTGTATCTGAATCTCGACAACCCGGCCTTGCAGGCACTGCTGGCGGCGCAGCGCGCCGGCAATCCGCAGGCGGCGGTGGCGGCGCGGTTGCTGCGCTCACTCAAGGTGATCGTGTCGACGCAGGGGCGCAGCCAGCCGCAGCCGGGTGCCAACGCATCGGGCGGATCGGATTTGAACCGGGCCTTTGGCGATCTTGCCGAGGCCGTGACCCAACTGCTGGCGCGCTGAGCGCCGCATCGAAGGAGCAACACGATGGAAATCTGGAACTGGGTAGAAAAGCTGCAGGACGATCTGGGCGAAGCCGGGCAGCCGCAGAATGCGCAGCTGCTGACACGCCTGACCGACCATATCTGCGATCTGCAGATCGAACGCGCCGAAGCGTTGTTGCCCGAGGCGCGTGCGCTGGGCAAGACGCTGGCCAATCCGTGGCTGGAGGTGTTCGTCGGGCACTGGGAAATGCGCAACCGCGTCGGCAATCTCTGCGAAGGCGAGCGTGCGCTCAGCGACGCGGTGGCGTTGTTCGAACGCGCGCATCGCGCCGATGCGGTGGAGTGCCCGCAGTCGGTGTGCGTGACCCAGGACCTGGCCGCCTGCTACGCCAATATCGACGGGCCGGGCTGGGTGGAAGAGCGCATCGAGGTGTGCGAGGAAACGCTGGGCCGCATCGATCCGAGCTGGTCGTGCTACCAGTGCCTGAGCTGCGAAAAAGCCGATGCCCTGCTCGACGATGGACGCGGCGAGGCGGCACTGAGTTATCTGGAACAGCAGTCGCAGACCATCGTTGCGCATGGCGGGCAGATCTACGACGGCGTGCCGGACATGCGCATCTCGATCCTGCTCTCGCTGGGCCGCGCGCAAGAGGCGCTGGCGCTGATCGAACAGCGCGAACGCGAAGCCGCGCGCGAAGGGGCCGAATGGGCCAACTGCAGTCAGCCGCGGCGCCTGCAGAAAGCCCGTGCCTTGGCAATGTTGAATCGCGACGACGAAGCACTGGAAGCCTTTCTGCCGTGGCGCGAGGTTGCGCCGCGCTACCGCCTGCACTGGTTGCGTGCGGTGGTGGTGCTGGTATCGCGCCAGCCCGAGCGCAACACCTGGGATCTGGGCAGCCGCCTGCAGGTGATGCTCGATCATTACGCGCAGGTGGGTGCGCATCGCATCCTGATCGAAGCGGCCGAGATGGCGATCGCGCTGGCGTTGCAGCGTGGTGCGGTGTGGACCGCGCGCCGGCACCTGGCGCTTGCGCGTGCGCATGTGCCCAAGTTGCGCCAGGACCGTGGCGCCACGCAACTGCTGGACGGCCTGGCTGCGCGCGTCGAGGCCGCACCGGCGGGCGAGCCGGCACCGGTGCCCGCTGAGCAGTTGCTGCAGTGGCTGGATGCGCAAGCCGAAGACGTGGCACGGAATCCCGAGCGCGAGGCGCAGTGGTTGCTGCTGGCAGTGGCCGAGCGTCCCGACGACGCCGAGTTGGTGGACACCACGGCGTCGGCATTGAGCGCGTGTGCGGCCGACGACGAGGCGATCGCGCTGCTGTGGGCATTCGTGCAGCGGCATGCCGACCGCGAGACCAGCCCGACCTTCCGGCTGATGAACCTGTTGCTGGGCCGCGGCGACGAAGCCGGCCTGCGGCGGCTGGCGCAGCTGTATCGCCCGCTGGTGCCGGTGGCGGCGCTGTGGTGCGAGGCGCAGCTGGCCCAGCGGCTGGCCGATTGGCCGGCGCTGGAGCAGGCCTGCACCGCGTTGCTGGAATTGTCGCCAGGCTCGCATGGCGCGCGCGGGTTGCTGGGGCGCATGTATCTCAACACCGGCCGCTTCGCCGAAGCCGCCGAGGTGTATCGCCAGCTGACCGAGTTGATGGAGGAGCCGCGCTCCGCGCATTGGGATCACATGACCGCGGCCAGCGCGGCGCAGCAATGGGACGCGGTGCGCGCCTCGGCGCTGGCGCTCGGCATGGAGCTGAGCAGCACCAGTGGCGTGGTCGAAGAAACCTGGGGGTGGGTGATCGTGCGTTGCGTGGACGACGGCGAGGTAGCCGAGTACTACGCACGGCGCACCGGCCCGGTCACCGCGCGTATCGTCGAAAATGCACCGGCACATCGGCGCCAGCATGTCGGCGACTGGGTGGTGTTCGACGCGGAGTTGCTGTATCCGCCACCGGACGACGAGGCCGAGCGCGAGCGGTTCGTGCCGACCTATGCGCAGGTGCATGTGCTGGAGCCAGGCGGTTACGGCAGCAGCTGGCTGGTGGATGGCGTGCATCCTGGCGAGGAGGCGATCGAGGCCTTGCGGCAGGACGTCGAAGCGCGCGGCTGGAAGCTGTGGTTGCATAGCCGCGACGACTATCGCGTGGTCGATCCGGCACACGCGGACGCATTCGACCCGGAAGATGCAAGCACGGGTCTGCCGGGCGTGCTGTTCACCGTGGCGCTGCCGGAAGCGGCGGCGCCGCTGGAACTGCATCGCGTCCTGCTGGCCACAACCGCGCAGTGGGCGCACCCGATGTGCTGGCTGCGCCTGGCCGAGGCCTGCGATCAGGACCCGCGCCCGCATCTGGAGGCGGTGGAGCGCTACGGGCTGTAGGGCGGCGATCAGGCTCGTCGCGCAGCGGCTGCTGATGCGGTCGCCGTTGCCGCCGGGATTGGGGAGTGGGCATTCGGGATTGGCATGTGTGGTTTGCATGCCAACTGCTGGTATGTCGTCAGCAATGGTGACGCTCGGAAGAACGTGCAGCCCACCTGGCTGTTCGCATTTCTTTCCGCAACCGATAGCAACCGGTGGTGCTTGCGCGCGTGCCGGTGTGGGACCTTGAGCGGCATGGATGCCGCGCCAGAGCCTACACGGACGTACTTGCGGCGTGTCCCACGCCGGTACACGGGCAAGCGCCCGCAGCAGACCCAGGCTTCTAAGGAGCACCGGCAGACCTCATGCGCAGGGTTGGTCGGTATGCGGAGTTGGTCGGCAGCGCGGTGCCGCATCCGGTGTCGGGACACGCCGCAAGTACGTCCATGTAGGCTCGGTGGCGGCATCCATGCCGCCACACGGTCCCGCCCCCGGACGCGGCACCACGCTCCCAATAGCGCTACCGCTGATTGGCAAGCAATGCGGTCAGCACGTGTAGATGCCTGCGGACTCCGTCGCTAACGCAATTGGCGAGTCATCTATCTACTGTCACGTCGCCAGGAGGGGCACTCCAGAGACGTGTAGTCCAGCAAGTCGTTCGCATTTCGTTCCGGAACCGATAGCAACTGATGGTGCTTGCGCGCGTGCCGGCGTGGGACCTTGAGCGGCATGGATGCAGCGCCAGAGCCTACAAGGACGTACTTGCGGCGTGTCCCACGCCGGTACGCGTGCAAGCGCCCGCCGTAGACCGAAGCTTCTACGTAGCACCGGCAGATCTCACGCAGGGTTGGTCGGTGTGCGGAGTCGGTTGGCGGCGCGGCGCCGCATCCGGTGTCGGGACACGCCGCAAGTACGTCCATGTAGGCTCGGTGGCGGCATCCATGCCGCCACACGGTCCCGCCCCCGGACGCGGCACCATGCTCCCGGTATCGCTAGTGCCGATCGGCAAGCGATGGCTTCAATACGCACTGCAGGCTGACCCCGCAGTGGCGAGACCCGGCGCGTGCATGCGGCGCCGGGGGGCAAACCGGCCTGCCGGCACATCGAGCGCGTCCGCTGCCATGGGAGGGGCGTTGCGATCGGTCCGGGCCGGCGTCAGGCGGTCTTCCCACAAGTTGGACCACCTTCGCGCAGCGGTCGGTGACCGCATCACGGCCGGTCCGGCGGCAGTCTGTAGCCGGGCGCCTCGCGCCCGAGCGCAGGGTGGCGGGCCGGCGGCAAGCGCATCTGTCCAGGCGTGGTCGCGCTCACGTTCGCGGCGTGCGCGGCAATGTCAAACTCCGTACGGATCTTCCTCTGACCGCTACAGGTTCGTCGCTGGTTGCCGAAACTGAATTGCTTTACTCTGCAGCGCTTCGGCGTGGGGGCGCCGCGCCAGTCAGGGGGGCGCAATCGCCCCGCATGCCCAGCCTTCTCTCTTCTAACTCTTGGCGGGTGATCTCATGGTGGCATTGCAGCAGCGCTCGATCGATGCGATTCGTGGCCAGGAAGCTGCGTTGTTGGCGGCATGGCTGGGCTCCAGCCTGGGCAGCGATGGACGTATTTCCCGACAGGACGTCGAAACCCAGAGCGCGGATTTCCTGCACCTGCTGGTCGCCTCCCTGAAGGACGGTGGCAGCAGCCTGGACAGCGCCGACTGGAGCGAGGTGCGTCGCTTCCTGGAAAACCTGTCGCGCGATCGCGCCACCCGTGGCTTTGATTCGCAGGAAACCGCCAATTTCATCTTCTCGCTGAAGCGGGTGCTGTTCGCGCTTGTGCAGCGCGAATACGCCGACACGCCGGAGGATCTGGGCCAGCAGCTGTGGGCGCTGTCCGAGCTGCTGGATCGCCTGGGCCTGTACACCGTCAAGGCGTTCCAGAAGACCCGCGAAGACATCATCGTGCGCCAGCAGGAAGAAATGCTGGAGCTGTCCACCCCGGTGGTCAAGCTGTGGGACGGTGTACTGGCACTGCCGATGATCGGCACGCTGGATTCGCAGCGCACCCAGGTGGTGATGGAGTCGCTGCTGCAGCGCATCGTCGATACCGGCTCGGAAATCGCCATCATCGACATCACCGGGGTGCCCACCGTGGACACCCTGGTCGCGCAGCACCTGCTCAAGACCGTCACCGCGATCCGCCTGATGGGCGCCGATGCCATCATCAGCGGCGTGCGCCCGCAGATCGCGCAGACCATCGTGCATCTGGGGCTGGACCTGCAGGGCATCGTCACCAAGGCCAACCTGTCCGATGCGCTGGCGCTGGCGCTCAAGCGCATCGGCGTGACCGTGAACAAGGCAGGCTGACATGGAGCGCATCCCGATCCTGCGGATGGGCGACCTGCTGCTGGTCACCATCCAGGTGGACATGCACGATCAATTGGCGATGACGTTGCAGGAGGACCTGTCGGAAAAGATCAGCGCCACCTCCGCGCGTGGCGTGCTGATCGACATTTCCGCACTGGACATCGTCGACTCCTTCATCGGCCGCATGATCAGCACCATCTCCGGGCTGGCGGCGATCATGGATGCCAGGACCGTGGTGGTGGGCATGCAGCCGGCCGTGGCGATCACGCTGGTCGAGTTGGGGCTGACCCTGCCATCGGTGCGCACCGCGCTCGATGTCGAACGCGGCATGCGCCTGCTGCAGCAGCCCGATCGCACTTCATGACGACCGGTTCGCAATCGGTGCGTACCGAACAGGATGTGGTGCTGGCCAGGCAGACGGTACGCAAGCTGGTGGTGCAGTGCGGCCTGCGTCTGGTCGACCAGACCAAGCTGGTCACCGCAGCCAGCGAACTGGCGCGCAACACCGTGATCTATGGCGGTGGCGGCGAGATGGATTGGGCCCTGGTGGAAAGCGGCATCCGCAAGGGCGTGCAGCTGACCTTCCGCGACGAAGGTCCCGGCATTCCCGACCTGGACCTGGCGCTCACCGATGGCTGGACCTCCGGCAGCGGGCTGGGACTGGGCCTGTCCGGCAGCCGGCGGCTGGTGGATGACTTCGTCCTGGATACCGCAGCCGGCAAGGGCACGCGCATCACCATCACCAAATGGAAGTGACGCTCGCCGGCGAGGTCACGCGCGCGTTTCGTGTCGACGAAATCAGCCAGGTCGGGCAGGCACGTCGCGAAGCGACGGTTTTGGCACAGACGCTGGGTTTCGACGAGGCCGCCTGCGGCCGCGTGGCACTGGTGGCCACCGAGCTGGCCACCAACATGGTCAAGCATGGACGTGGCGGCTGCCTGCAGTTGTCCACGGTGGCCACACGCCAGGGCATGGGCGTGGAAATCTGCGCCATCGACGGCGGGCCGGGCTTCGCACTCGTGGACGGCCTGCGCGATGGCTATTCCACCGCCGGGACGCCGGGCACCGGGCTGGGCGCGATCCAGCGCCAGGCGCAGGTGCTGGACGCGTATTCCGATGCCAAGGGCGCGGTGGTGATGGCACGGCTGTTTGCGCAGCAACGCGCCGAACTGGACCTGCCGTACGGCGCGATCCGCCTGCCGCTGCACAACGAAACGGTGTGCGGTGATGCCTGGCATCTGGCCATTGGCGAGCAGCGCGTGACCGTCACCGTGATCGATGGCCTGGGCCACGGTCCAGGCGCCGCCGATGCTGCCGATGCCGGCACGCGCGCTGCAGCCGCGGCCAGCGGCGAGCCCGGCGAGCGCATCGCGCAGCTGCATGCGGGCATGTCAGGCACCCGCGGCGGCGCGGCGGCGGTGATGCAATTCGACAGCAGCACCGGCCGGGTACGCTTTGCCGGTGTGGGCAATATCGTCGCGTCGCTGTGCGATGGCGACGGCGTGCGTGGCATGCCCTCGCATCCGGGCATCGTCGGGGTGCAGTTCCGCAAGACGCAGCCGTTCGATTTTCCGGACGCCGCCGGCAAACTGCTGGTCATGCACAGTGATGGTCTGCAATCACGCTGGAGCCTGCGCGATCATCCGGGGCTGCTGTCGCGCCATCCGCGCCTGATTGCGGCCGTGCTGCTGCGCGATTACACGCGGGGCCGCGACGATTGCGGCGTGTTTGTCATGCGGCTGGGAGGCCTGCAATGAATGCTTCCGGTGAGACATCGCCCATCGATCCGCTGGCCGAACTGGACGCGCTGCGGCAGCAGAACCAGGCCCTGCGCGAAGAGTTGGAAGAAACCAACCAGGGCGTGCTGGCGCTGTATGCCGAGCTCGATCAGCAGGCTGAGCAGCTGCGCGACGTGTCCGAGCTCAAGAGCCGCTTCCTGTCCTACATGAGCCACGAGTTCCGCACCCCGCTCAGCTCGATCCTGAGCATCACGCGGCTGCTCGAGGACGGCATGGACGGGCCGCTCACTGCCGAGCAGTCCAAACAGGTGCGCTTTGTCAGTGCCTCGGCGCGCGAGCTCACCGAGATGGTCGACGACCTGCTGGATCTGGCCAAGATCGAAGCCGGGCGCATCACCATCTCGCCGGGCTGGTTCGATCTGATGGACCTGTTTGCGGCCTTGCGCGGCATGTTCCGCCCGCTCACCGATGTCAGCAGCACCACCTTGATCTTCGAGGATCCGCCGGTGCTGCCGATGCTCTATACCGACGACAAGAAGCTGGCGCAGATCCTGCGCAACTTCATTTCCAACGCGCTCAAGTTCACCCCGCAAGGCCATGTGCGCGTGTTCGCGCAGCTGGAAGGCGAGAGCCATGTGCGCTTCGGCGTGCAGGACACCGGCATCGGCATCCCGGCCGAGCTTCACGACGCCTTGTTCGAGGATTTTGTACAGGTGGATTCACCGTTGCAGAAACGCCTCACCGGCACCGGTCTGGGGCTGTCGATCTGCAAGCGGTTTGCCGAGCTGCTGGGCGGCAGGGTGGGAATCAACAGCGTGGTCGGGCAGGGCTCGGAGTTTTTCGTGGTGCTGCCGGTCACGCTGGCAGCGGAGGATGCACTTGGGCAGTAAGCCACACATTCTGGTCGTCGACGACAACGCGGTGACGCGTTATTCGGTGCGGCGCGTGCTCGAACACCATCAGTTCGTGGTCGAAGAAGCCGGCACCGGCACCGACGGCCTGGCCAGGCTGGCCGAGCAGGCGTTTGCTGCGGTGGTGCTGGACGTCAATCTGCCGGACATGAGCGGCTTCGACATCGTGCGCACGCTACGCGCCGAGCCGCGCACCGCGTTGCTGCCGGTGGTGCATGTATCGGCCGCCTCGATCGCCACCGGCGACATGATCACCGGCCTGGAAGCCGGCGCCGATGCCTACCTGATTCATCCGGTCGACCCCAGCGTGCTGGTCGCCACGTTGCGCACCTTGTTGCGCGCGCGCCAGGCCGAGGACGCCTTGCGCATCAGCGAGGCCCGCTTCCGCGAGATCTTCGAGCACATCAGCGCACCGATTGCGGTGGTCGACGCCAGGCTGCACACGCATGAAGCCAATGCCGCGTTCCAGCGCCTGATCGGCACCGCCACACCCGGCGAGGCGCTTGCCGTGCCCGGCGTGGACCAGGCCGCCACCGTGCACGCGCTGATCGACGCGCTGGCGCAGCGCGAGCGCTGGAGCGGTGCCTTGTCGATCCTGCGCGAGGGCAAGGTGTGCGAAACCGAGTGGCGCGTGTCGCCGTATCGCGAACCGGACCTGGGCCTGCTGCTGGTCGAGGATGTCACCGAACAGCGCATGCGCGAGCGTGAGCAGCGCCAGGAACTGGATACCGCCACCACCGAGCTGGCCCACCAGATCGCCGAGCGCCAGCGCACCGAGATCCAGTTGCTGCAGGCACAGAAGATGGAAGCGCTGGGCAAGCTCACCGGCGGCATCGCGCACGACTTCAACAACCTGCTGACCAGCATCATTTCCGGCCTGGACATGATCCAGCTGGCGGTCGAGTCCAATCGCATCGAGCGTGTGCCGCGGCTGGCCGAGATCGCCACCGGCTCGGCGCATCGCGCTGCCGCGCTGACCCAGCGCATGCTTGCCTTCGCACGCAAGCAATCGCTGGATGCGCAGGCCTTCGACATCAACGCACGCGTGCGCTCGCTGGAAGACATGCTGCACCGCTCGATCGGCGAGAACATCGTGCTGGAGCTGGACCTGGCGGACACGCCGCTGGTGGCGGTGGCCGATGCCAACCAGCTCGAAAACGTGGTGCTCAATCTGGTGATCAATGCGCGCGACGCGTTGAAGGGCAGGGGCACCATCCGCATCCAGAGCGCGGCCCATACCGCGCAGGGCGATCCGGAACTGGACGATGGCGAGTACGTGGCGGTGAACGTCATCGACAACGGCAGCGGCATCGAGCCGGCCATTCTCAACCAGGTCTTCGAGCCGTTCTTCACCACCAAGCCGATCGGCGAAGGCACCGGCCTGGGCCTGTCGATGACCTACGGCTTTGCGCGCCAGTCCGGCGGCACCGCACGCATCACCAGCACGGTGGGGCGCGGTACCACGGTGGCCTTGCTGCTGCCGCGTGGACTCACTGCCAGCGCATTGCCGCCGGCACCGGTACCGAATTCGCCCCGTACCCGCAGCGAGCGCATCTTGCTGGTGGACGACACCGACGTGGTGCGCATGATGGTGAGCGAGGTGCTCAGCGACGCCGGCTACCACGTGGTCGAAGCCGAAGATGCCAACGGCGCGCTGGATCAATTGCGTGCCGGCGTGGAGATCGATCTGGTGGTGTCCGATGTCGGCCTGCCCGGCATGAACGGGCGCGACATGGCAGACGTGGCGCGCGCGCTGCGGCCTGGCCTGCCGATCCTGTTCATCACCGGCTACGCCGAAAACGCCGCCACCCGCCAGGAATTCCTGGCCGACGGCATGGCGTTGCTGCCCAAGCCCTTCAGCCTCAACGATCTGTTGAACATGGTCGGGCAGATGCTCGACAGCAGCGTGCTGGCTGCCCGCGCCTGACGCGGGGGGGCGCGCCTGGGGCCTGCTGCCGACGCCTGCCGATCGCACGACGATGGTGTGGCGGCCCACTTATGCGTTGAACACGCCACGGCGACCGTGGCTCTGCGGCGGCTGCCATGTGCGTGGCGGCACGCTTGCCATAGAGCTGCAACATTGCTGACATATCGTGCGCGCGGCGCCACGTTGCGCCTCCGGCCGGCATGTTCGATGCCGACGGATGTTGGTGGGGGAAACAAAACGTAGCGCGGCAGTCAGATGGCGCGGATGGCGCAGAGGAACCGGGTGCCGGTGGTGCACCCGGTTCCGAGCGCCGGCCGCGCGCGCCTGATGGCTGCGCAGTCATGTTGATCGCCGCTATTGCCCCTGTCTCACCCCTCGCGTCACCTACCCAAGGATCATCTCGCATGTCGTTGTCCTCGTCTGTCTCCGCGTCGCTGACGCCCGCCGCCACGCACGTAACCGCACCCCGTCGCGCCGCATTGCAGCGCACGCCGCTGGCGCGCGCCTGCGCCGGCCTGCTGCTCGCCTCGCTGGCGGCAGCGGCCGCTGCGCAGCAGGTGCCGGCGCGCCAGGGCGAGGGCAGCCCGACGGCGCTGGATGCAGTCACCGTCACTGCCGAGCACCGCGAGCAAAACCTGCAGGAGGTGCCGGTGTCGGTGGGCGTGGTGCAGGGTGCGGCGATGCGCGAGTTCACCGCCGGTGGCGACGACACGCTGCTGGCGCTGTCCGGCCGCGTGCCGGGCTTCTACGCCGAGACCACCACCGGGCGCATCTTCCCGCGCTTCTATATCCGTGGCCTGGGCAATATCGACTTCTACCTCGGTGCCTCGCAGCCGGTGTCCATCATCCAGGACGACGTGGTACTGGAACACGTGGTGCTCAAGTCCAACCCGGTCTACGACGTGGACCAGGTCGAAGTGCTGCGCGGCCCGCAGGGCACCTTGTTCGGCCGCAACACCACCGCCGGCATCGTCAAGTTCGACACGGTCAAGCCCAGCGAGACCTATACCGGCCGTGTCGATGCCAGCTACGGCAGCTACAACACGGTGTCGCTGGATGGCGGCTTCGGCGGGCCGATCAACGAGGTACTGTCGTTCCGCGTGTCGGCGCTGTACCAGCACCGCGACGACTGGGTGGACAACACCTTCGCCGGCAGCAGTGCCGACGGCACGCGCACGCCGCGCAAGGATGCGATGGGCGGCTACAACGACCGCAATGCGCGCCTGCAGCTGCTGCTCAAGCCCAACGACGCATTCTCGCTGCTGGGCTCGGTGCATACGCGCGACTACGACGGCACCTCCACGTTGTTCCTGCGCAATGCAGTGACGCGCGGCAGCGACAAGGTCGACGTGCCGCGCGATCGCGTGGCCTATGACGAGGCACACGACAACCCGCAGGCGTATCAGACCGATGGCGGCTCGATCAAGGCGATCTACGATTTCGGTGGCGTGTCGCTGACCTCCATCACCGCCTACGAAACCACCTCCGGCTATAGCCGTGGCGACACCGATGGCGGCGCGGCGGCGAACTACCCGGTCAACGGCGTGCCGAACGGCTTCGGCCAGTCGATGGGGCAGATCCGCGACCTGGATCAGTACACCCAGGAACTGCGCCTGGCCAGCGAAGGCGACGATGCCTTGCAATGGCAGGTCGGCGCGTTCTACTTCGACGGGCGCGACACCACCGATTTCTATCAGCGTGCCTATTTCCTGCAGACCGCCGCGCGCAACCCCAACAACTGGGTGCGCCTGCGCAACACCAACACCTCCTGGGCCGGTTTCGGGCAGCTCAGCTACAAGGCCACCGACGCGCTCACCCTGACCGCCGGCCTGCGCCAGACCAAGGACACCAAGCAAACCCGCCTGCTCAAGACCGCCGATACCGCCGCTGGCGCGGTGACCTATCGCGGCCGTCGCGACGTACGCCTGTCCGACACCCAGCCCAGCTGGGACCTCAGCGCGATGTATGAAATCAACCCCGAGCTGAGCGTCTACGCGCGCGTGGCACGCGGTTTCCGCGGCCCGACCATCCAGGGCCGCAGCGCGGTGTTCAATTCGGATTTCACCACTGCCGATTCGGAAACCATCCTGTCGTGGGAAGCCGGCATCAAGAGCAGCCTGTTCGACAATCGCCTGCGTCTGAATGTCAGCGGCTTCACCTACACGGTGGACGACATCCAGCTCAACGGCAACGATTCGGACGGCAACGGCGTGCTGTTCAATGCCGACAAGGCCAAGGCCTACGGCCTGGAAGCAGACCTGGACTGGCGCCCGATCTCCAACCTGTCGCTGACCGCCGGCCTGAGCCTGCTGCATAGCGAAATCCACGACGATCGCGTCTACGCGCAGGCCTGTGCGCTCAATGGCGTGGTGGTGTGCACGGTCAACGACCCGACCATCCGCGTCGGTGCCAACACCTTTGCGCAGATCGACGGCAACCCGCTGCCCAACGCGCCCAAGTACAACCTCAACCTGGCGGCGCGCTACGACATTCCGGTGGGCACCGATGGCGCGTTCTTCGTTTCCACCGACTGGAACAAGCAGGGCGAAACCAGCTTCGTGCTGTACGACTCCACCGAGTTCCGCGCCGACGGCAATGTCGAAGGCGGCTTCAAGCTCGGCTACACCGGCGGCTACGGTGCGTGGGAAGTGGCGGCGTTCGCGCGCAACATCACCAACGAGAAGAACGTCAAGGGCGTGATCGAAAACTACATGGCGGCGGTCTACAACGAGCCGCGCATCGTGGGTGTGTCGGTCAACGTCAACTGGCAGTAAGAGCGGTTGAACCAGTAGCGAGCGGCTGCACGGTCATCTTGTCAGCCGCTCCCGGTTGCTGGTCGATCGACCGCATCACCGCGCATGTGTCGCAGTGATGCCAATCGTAGAACCAGGCCCGCTGCGTGCATCACGCAGCGGGTTTTTTTGTATCAACGGCTGCGCAATACCGACTGTACCCAGCTGACGATCTGCGCGCTGCTCACCGCACCGGAATGACGGCCCAGCTCACTGCCGCCGCGGATGACCAGCAAGGTGGGGATGCTGCGGATGCCAAAGCGCGTGCCCAGCGCCGGATGCAGATCGGTATCGACCTTGGCCAGCCGCACCTGCGGTTCGAGCATCGCCGCGGCGGCGGCAAAGTGTGGTGCCATGCTCAGGCACGGCCCGCACCACGGCGCCCAGAAATCCACCACCAACGGCAGCGCGCTGCGTACCGCATGCTTGTCGAAGTCGACCGCCGACAACGCCACCGGTGTGCCTAGGAACAATGGTTTATGGCAACTGCCGCAGTTGGGCGCATCGCGCAGACGCGCGTGTGCGACACGATTCATCGCCGCGCAGCTCGGGCAGGCGATCAGGAGCGGTGCGTCGGGCATGTGGCGGTCTCCGGTGGCAGGTAATGCAGTCGCCGCGCCCGCATACCACATGGGCGGCGGGCGCGGCGGCATGCGGCCAGTGTAACGGCCATCGCCAAGGACCCGATGCCGAAGGCTGCCGCCGCCGCACCGGGTGTGCCGCAATGCCGCGACAGAGAAGTGCGCCGCAGCACGCTGCGGTGGTCAGCCCGCTTGGCCCAGGCTCAGGATCGGAACGAAGCCGCCGTAGATCAGGCGTTTGCCATCGAACGGCATCGGGTTGACCGACGGGTCCATGCGCGGGTCGTCCATCATCTTGCGCATGCCCGCATCGCGGGTCGCCTTGTCCGGCCATTCGATCCACGAAAACACCACGGTTTCGTCCTCGCCGGCAGCGACCGCGCGATGGAAGTCGGTCAGTTGTCCATGCTGGACATCATCACCCCAGCACTCCACCACGCGCAGTGCGCCGTATTCGATGATGATGGCATCGCCCATGCGGGCATGTTCCAGAAACGCGGCCTTGTTGGCCGTGGGCACCGCGAGTGCAAACCCATCCACATACGACATAAGCACCTCCTCAGACATGGCGCACGGCGTGCACCTGATGACGGCGAACAGATGTTGGTGCGATCGGAACACGCTGGAAAGCAGCGCCAGGGTGCGTGTTGCCCGCGCGTGGATTGCGAGCATACGGTGCATCTGGATGGCAAGCACTGGTCGCGCTCGCATGACGTTGCAAACCGTTTTCGTGCCAAGTTCCGTTGTCGGATCGCATGCGCCGCGCGCTGCGTGAGGCGTCCTGGATGAGTTCGTCAGAGGGATTATGTTGTCACGATGGGCTGGGGTTGCGACAGGCCGCCAGCATCGGGATTGCATGGGTTTCGATCACCCCGCACGCCTTGCCGGGTGCGCCGTGGCGGCAGCCCGGCGTGCTGCCCGGCCGCCGCATGGCCGCGACTACGCGGCCAGGTTGTGGCGCCGCAGGATGGCTTCGAACACCACGTCGCCGTCTTCGTTGCGTGCCTGCAGCGTGCCGCCGTGCGCCTTGACGAACTGGTCGGCGATGAACAGGCCGAGCCCCAGGCCCTGGCTGGCATGGAAGCTGGCCTTGAACGGCTCGAACAGCCGCGGCATCAGGCTGTCGGGGATGCGCCCGACGTTGCGCACCGACAGCCGCAGCGTGTCGCGTTCGCGTCCGTCCAGGTGCACCCGCACCGGCTCGCTGCCGCCGTGCAGCACCGCGTTGCCGACCAGATTGGACACCACCTGTGCCAGGCGATCGCCATCACCATCGCCGTGCAGGTCGCCCTCGGTACGCAGGTCGATCGGGGTGTGCGGATTGGCCTGTGCCACTTCGCCCACCACGCTGTGGGTGAGGTCGCCGAGATTGCAGGGGCCGAACTGCATCGACAGCCCGTCGCTGCGCAGGCGCGAGAAATCCAGCAGCTGCTCGACCATCCGCGCCATCCGCCGCGCGCTGTTTTCCAGGTGATCAAGCGTGCGCGCGGCCGAGCCATCGGCGTCCACATCCAGGCTGAGCTTGTCGGCGCACAGTAGAATCACCGACAGCGGCGTGCGCAGGTCGTGGGTGAGCACGGCCATCATGGTTTCGTTGAGCGTGAGCGCGCGTTCCAGCGAGGCGTTGCGCGCCTTGAGCAGGCGCCGCTGCTGGTACAACTCGATGAACACATTGACCTTGCTGAGGATCACGTGCGGCTCGATCGGCTTGTGCAGGAAATCCACCGCGCCGGTTTCATAGCCCTGGAACGCGCGCATCGGATCGTTCGGCGAGGCGGTCAGGAAAATGATCGGCACATGCCGGCTGCGCTGCGAGCCGCGCATCAGCTCGGCCAGCGAAAAGCCGTCCATTTCCGGCATGTGCACATCCAGCAATGCCAGCGCCACATCGTGTTCGAGCAACAGCTCCAGCGCCTGCGCACCGGAGGCGGCGCACAGCACCTGGATGCCGTCGCGCTGCAGCAGCGCTTCCATCGCCACCAGGTTCTGCGGCACGTCGTCGACGATCAGCAGCTTGGCCGGTTCGTCATCGTTGCTGGTTGTCGCCAGGCCGGTCGCGGTGAGGTTCATGGGTGAAAGGTTTCCAGTCGGCTGCAGATCGCCTGCAGGGTGAGCACCGCATCGGCGCCGGCATGGGCGAGCGCGGAGGCGGGCATCAGCGGTGAGGCGGCATCGTCGGGGCGCTGGATCCAGGCGCTGCCGCCTACCGCGCGCACCGCCGCCACCCCGGCGCTGCCGTCGCTGCTGGCGCCGGTGAGCAGGATCGCCAGCAGGCGCTGCCCGAACACGTCGGCAGCCGATTCGAACAAGGGGTCGATCGCCGGACGCGAGAACAGCACCGGTGCATCCATCGACAGCGCCAGGCTGTCGCGCGTTTCCACCAGCAGATGATAGTCGGGCGGGGCGATGGTCACGCTGCCGGCGAGCAACGGCTGCTTGTCTTCGGCCTCGCGCACCGGCAAGGCGCAGCGTGCATCCATCAGCTCGGCAAGGTGGCTGGTGCGGTCGCGCGGCAGATGCAGCACCACCAGCACCGGCATCGGCAGATCCGCAGGCAGGCTGGACAACAGCGCCTGCAAGGCCACGACACCGCCGGCCGAGGCCCCGATCACCATCGCGTCGAACTGAGTTGCCGCCGTGTGCAAGACGTTCATGCGGCCGCCTTGCGGAACAGGCGCTGCTCGCGCGCCACGGTTTCGAACGCCTGCGCATGCGCGCCGAACTGCAGCGACTCCTTGCTGCCCAGGCCCAGGAAGCCTCGATGCACCAACGCATCGTAAAACAGGCCCACTGCACGGTCCTGCAGGCTGCGGTTGAAATAGATCAGCACGTTGCGGCACGACACCAGGTGCACTTCGGAGAACACCGTATCGGTGGCCAGGCTGTGATCGGCGAATACGATATTACGCTTCAGACGGCGGTCGAACACCGCGCCATCGTAGGCGGTGGTGTAGTAGTCGGACAGCGAGCTGCGGCCGCCGGCGTCCAGATAATTGCGGCTGAACTGCGCAATGCGGTCGATGCCGAAGGCACCGGCTTCGGCCATGCCCAAGGCTTCGGGATTGATGTCGGTGGCGTAGATCACCGCCTTTTCCAGCAGGCCTTCTTCGTGCAGCAGGATGGCCAGCGACCAGACTTCCTCGCCGGTGCTGCAGCCGGCCACCCACAGCTTGATCGAGGGGTAGGTACGCAACACCGGCACCACATGTTCGCGCAGGACGCGAAAGTAGGCCGGGTCACGGAACATCTCCGACACCTGCACGGTGAAGAACTGCATCGCCTGCGCGAAGGTGTCAGGTTCGTGCAGCAGGCGGTGCTGCAGGTCGGCCACGCGCGTGCACTCCATGCGCGCCATCGCGTGGCGCATGCGCCGGCGCAGCGAGGACACCGCGTAATCGCGGAAGTCGTAGTGATAGCGCTGGTAGACCGCTTCCAGCAGCACCCGCAGCTCCAGATCGAACAGCTCCACCGCGTTCATTGCCGCGAGCACCACACACGGCACAGCGACACCAGCTTGTCCACGTCGATGGGCTTGGCGATGTAGTCGTTGGCGCCGGCCTCCAGGCAGCGTTCGCGATCGTCGGCCATGGCCTTGGCGGTCAGCGCGATGATCGGCAGATCCTGCCATTGGCGATTGGCGCGGATCTGGCGCATCGCGGTCAGCCCGTCCATCTCCGGCATCATGATGTCCATCAACACCAGGTCCACCTCGTGCTTGGCCAGATGTTCCAGCGCCTCGCGGCCGTTGCGGGCGATCTGCAGCGTCACGCCGAGCGGTTCGAGCACGCTGGAGAGCGCGAAGATGTTGCGCACATCGTCTTCGGCCAGCAGCACGGTGGCGCCGTCCAGTACCGCGTCGCGGCGGCGCGCTTCGCGCAGCAGGCGTTGCTGGTCGCTGGGCAGCGAGGCTTCCACGCTGTGCAGGAACAGCGTCACCTCATCGAGCAGACGCTCGGGCGAGCGCACCCCCTTGATGATGATGCTCTTGGAATACCGGCGCAGGCGCTGTTCCTCGTCGCGGGTGAGCGCGCGCCCGGTGTAGACGATGACTGGCGGAAACGCCACCGCGTCGTTGCCGGCCATGCGTTCGAGCAGGTCGTAGCCACTGCCGTCGGGCAGCGCCAGATCGGTGACCATGCAGTCGAAGGTCGAGCCGGCCAGCTGCTGCATCGCGTCGGCAATGCTGCCCACCGCGATGATGTCCAGCTGGTCGCGCGCCAGCAACAATTGCAGATTCGCACGCAGGGCGCTGTCGTCTTCGACGATCAACAGGCGGCGTACCGCGCGGGCATTGGTGTCTTCCAGTTGCCGGATCGCACCTGCCAGCAGCTCGCGCGTGGCCGGCTTGATCAAATAGCCCACCGCGCCCAGTTCCAGCGCGATCTGGCTGCGCTCCAGCGCCGATACCACATGCACCGGAATATGGCGCGTGGCCGGATCGCGCTTGAGGCGTTCGAGCACGCTCAGCCCGGACGCATCCGGCAGGCCGAGGTCGAGCAGGATGCCGCTGGGGCGCAGTTCGGCTGCCAGGCGCAGCGCTTCTTCGGCGCTGGGCGCCACCACGCAGTCGAAATCCAGTTCGTGCGCCAGGTCGACCAGCGCCTGCGCAAAGCGTGCTTCGTCTTCCACTGCCAGGATCAGCCGGCCGGGGCGGGTGCGTTGGTCGCGATCGTCGTCGGCGCGCTGCAGCGGCGCAGTGGCGGTTGCCGGAATCGGCAGCGGCAGCGGCATCCCGGTGGAGGCCACCGTGGCGCGCCCATCACGCCGCGAGGCCATGGCCGTGCCGCTGGCGAACCGCGACGACGGCGTGCCGCCGAGTGCCGCGCCTGCGTTTGCCGGCGCGGCCATCGCCAGCTCGGCCGGGGCGCCGTCGATCGGCAATTCCAGCGTAAAACTGCTGCCGCGCCCCGGCTGGCTGTCCACGCGGATGCTGCCGCCCATGCGCTGGGCCAGATCGCGCGAGATCGACAAGCCCAGGCCGGTGCCGCCATAGCGACGGCGTGTGCTGCCATCGGCCTGACGGAACGCTTCGAAGATGATCTCGGTCTGTTCGTGCGCGATGCCGATGCCGGTGTCGTTGACCTTGAACAGCACCCGGCCCGGCGTATGCGCCTGGATCGACAGGCTGACGCTGCCGTGCTCGGTGAACTTGATCGCATTGGCCAGCAGGTTCTTGAGGATCTGCTGCAGGCGCTGGCTGTCGACGACCAGTTGCGTCGGTGCATCGGATTCGGCAGCCAGCTGCAGGGCCAGGCCTTTCTGGCGCGCCAGCGGCTCGAAGGTTTCGCGCAGGCGCTGTACCACCGAGCTGGTGGCGATGGTTTCGTCGGCCAGTTCCACATGCCCGGCCTCGATCTTGGACAGGTCGAGAATGTCGTTGATCAACGCCAGCAGATCGTTGTTGGACGACAGGATCGCCTGTGCGTACTTCACCTGCTCGGGGCTGAGCGTGCCGTCCTTGTTGTCCGCCAGCAGCTTGGCCAGGATCAACGCGCTGTTGAGCGGCGTACGCAACTCGTGCGACATGTTGGCCAGAAACTCGGATTTGTAGCGCGAGGCGGTGGACAGCTCGTTGCTGTTGCGCACCAGCTGATTCTGTGCCACCAGCAAGGCCTGCTTCTGCGCTTCCAGTGCCTGGGTGCGTTCTTCCAGCTGCACATTGGTCTGTTCGAGTTCGGCTTGCTGCATCTCCAGATCGCTCTGCGATTGCTGCAGGCTGCGGCTCTGTTCCTCCAGCTCCTCGTTGGCCACGCGCAGCTCTTCCTGCTGGGTCTGCAGTTCTTCGCTTTGACGCTGGGTTTCTTCCAGCAGGGCCACCAGCTGTGCGCGCAGCAATGCCGTGCGCAAGGCCAGGCCGATGTTTTCGCCGCAGCGTGCGAGCAGCTCTTCTTCGCGCGTGCGGGCGATGCCCGGTGCGGCGGCGCGGCCCAGCTCGAGAATGCCGATCACCCGCCCATCGGCGATGACCGGCGCCAGCAGCAGCTCCTGGCAGGCGCTGCGGCCCAGGCCGGAAGCGATCTGCAGATGTCCGGCGTCCACGCCGCGCACCCGGCGTACCGTGCCGCCACGCAAGGCCTCGCCGAGTTGGCCGGCATCGGTCGGCAGCGTCCTGGATGCATCGGCCGGCAGCGCGGTGCCGCCGGTCAGCCGCAGGCGGTCGCCTTCGATGCGATACAACGCGCCGACCTGGGCATCCAGCGTGTCGCACAGTGCCTGCACGGCCGCATTGGCCAGATCGTCCGGGCTGTGGTCGCCGCGCAGACTGGCTTCGACGGTGTTTTCGGCCTGCTGCAGCCATAACGCCAGTTCGGCCTGACGGCGCGCGCGGATGGCCTGCATCACCACCAGCGCCATCGCCAGGAACGAGACCCCGCCGATGCTGCGGTTGATCGAGGAGAAACTCGAACTGGTACTGGCCGGCGCCAGCTTGAAACCGACCGCCAGCAGCATGCACGACAGCGCGGCGACCACCAGTGGCGCCTGCACGCGATTCTGGAAGACCGTCACGCCCACTGCGACGAAGTAGGTCAGCCACACTGCATAGCCGAGTGGGGTGACCAACTCCACGCCGAGTGTTCCCGCCATCAGGGCCCCCGCGATCACCCACACCCAGCGGTCGCGTGTGGTCGAGATGTTCTGCATGACGGCGCGGACCTGACTGGGGGGCGGTCATGGTAGCCGATAAGTTTCACGCGCAAATCGCCGGTATTTTGACGCTTTGCAGTCGGGTCGGCTTGCACGCAGCCTTCACGCACCCGTCACTATGGTCGCGCGCTTTTCCGGGGAAAAGTCGCGCGATGGATGCGGAGACGGCCGTCGACAGTGCGGGGCCGCTTTCTCACGACAGCCGGCAGTGCCAGCTGTTGGTGCAGAGCGTGTCCAATTACGCGATCTACATGCTCGATACGGGCGGCCATGTGTGCAGCTGGAATCCCGGTGTCGAGCGCATCAAGGGCTATACCGCCGCCGAGGTCATTGGCTCGCACTTCTCGCGTTTCTACCTGCCCGAGGACGTGCAACGCGGCGAACCGGCGCAGAATCTGGACACCGCCAAGCGCGAAGGGCGCTTTGCCACCGAGGGCTGGCGGCTGCGTAAGGACGGCAGCCGCTTCTGGGCGAGCGTGGCGATCGAACCGGTGCTGGAATTCGGCGTCCTGGTCGGGTTTGCCAAGGTCACCTGCGACATCGACCAGCGACACCAGGCGCAGCAGCTGTTGCAGCAGGCGCAGCACGCCCTGCTGCAGTCGCAGAAGGTGGATGCGCTGGGCCGCCTGACGCTCGGCATGGCGCATGATTTCAACAATCTGCTGACCGTGATGGTGACCAGCCTGGATCTGATCGCGCTGCGTGCCGGCGACGATGCGCGCACGCGCATGCTGGTGGAAGCAGCGCAGACCGCAGTCGATCGTGGCACCTTGCTGACGCGCCAACTGCTGTCCTTCGCACGCGGGCAGCGGCTGATTCCCGAGCGCCATGGCGCCAACGCGGTGGTGACGCGCTCGCTGGAGCTGCTGCGGCGTGCCTGCCCGGCCGGGATCGTGCTGTCGCTGGCGTTCGCCGAGCAGTTGCCCGATATCCGCGTGGACCCTGGCCAACTGGAAGCGGCCTTGCTCAATCTGGTGTTCAATAGCTGCGATGCCATGCCTGGCGGCGGCAACATCGTGCTGGAAACGGCCGTACAGCAGCGTGTTGCGCCGTCCGATCCGCATGGCCAGCCGTGCAATTACGTCAGTATCGCCGTGCGCGATGACGGCCCGGGCATGTCCGCGCACGTGGCGCGATGCGCCAGTGAGCCGTTTTTCACCACCAAGGACGTGGGCAAGGGCTCGGGCCTGGGATTGAGCCAGGTGTATGGCTTCGCCTCCCAGTCCGGCGGCTTCGTCGAGCTGGACACCGCTCCCGCCCGCGGCACCACCGTTACCCTGTTTCTCCCGGCCATCGAGGAGGCTGAGCATGACTGAACCCCTGCGTCTGTTGATGGTGGAAGATCAGCAGGAATTGCGCGAACTGATCGGCGAGGCGCTGCGCGATGCAGGCATCACCGTCGAGACCGCCGACGACGGCCATAGCGCCCTGCGCATGCTGCGCGAGAATGGCCCCTATGATGTGGTCTTCAGCGATGTCCGCATGCCCAACGGCATGTCGGGCATCGAACTGAGCGAACACGTGGCGCAACTGCTGCCGCAGGCGCGGGTGATCCTGGCCTCGGGATTCGCAAAGGCGCAGTTGCCACCGCTGCCGGCGCGGGTGGATTTCCTGCCCAAGCCGTATCGCCTGCGTCAGCTGATCGACGTGTTGAAAGGCGTTGCAGCCAACGCCTGAGCGCTGGCTGCGCCGGTCGCGCGCTGCAGGAACCGCTGCATGGAATTGCGCGGCCATCGTGTGGCGCCTTCGCCGGGACTGCTGCATAGATGCCGCTCAACGGCTCTGGTAATACACCTTGTCGATGGCGATCTCCACCGGCGCGGCGGGTGGATCGGCCACCAGCATGAACATCTGTTTGACCGCCTGCAGGTCCAGATCGTAGAACGCACTGAAGGGAATGCTCACCTCGTGCCAGGCGCCGTCGCGCACCAGGCCGTATTGATTGCCGCCAGCGGCAAAATCCACCCAGCTGTCGCCGAAGCTGGTGTTGATGCCGATCTTGAACGTCGACGGCGTGGTGGTTTTCAGCTGCAGCTTCAGCGCGCCGCCGGCGTAGGCGGCCATGTTGCGATAGTCGGTCTGGATGCCCAGGCCATACCAGGCACCGGCGTTGGCGCGGTACGCCATCACGTTGCTGCCTTCGAACGGCGCCTGCGCAATCGGGGTGAGGTTGTTCCACAGATACAGCTCGGCATCCTGGCCGAACTGTAGCCGCCCGCTGGTGTCGGCCTGCTCGGTGAACACGCCAAAGCGCCCTGCCGGCGCGGCATGTTGCGCGCCCACGTACAGCTGCGAACCGGGATTTTGATACAGGCGGATGTAGTCGACCTCCATCCTGCCCGGCAGCGGCGCGGTCACCGCCGCAGGCGAGGTGATGCCGGTATAGCTGCCGCCCACGGCGAGGTTGAGCAGCAGATACTGCTGCTGGTGGAATTCGTGCAGCGAGGCACCCTCGATATTGGAGATCGCAAATTCGAAGTATTGCTGGCCGTCGATGGACACGCGGATGAACTGGGGGTCCCAGGTCATGCGGTACACATGGAAGTCGGCATGCAGATCCACCGGGCTGGTGTAGCTGGTGTCGTAGTCTGCTTGCTGGCCGTTGTAGTCCCAGTGCACGGCGGCGCCGATACGGCGATTGGTGGTGCCATTGGCGATCGCCGCGGCCATGCCGGCTTCCATCAGGTCGATCTCGCCACGGCCTGGCCACACGCCGATGGTGCCCAGCATCCAGTATGCCGGCCACAGCCCGTTGCCCACCACCGGCGTCTTGATGCGCGCTTCCAGCGTGCCGTACTTGAAGTGCATGCGGCCTTCGGTCTTCAGGCGCGCCGAGGTGAACGGCATGCCCTGGAACGCTTCGCGCCGCGCTTCGATCACCAGCCGGCCATTCTCGATGCGCGCGTTTTCGGCGCGGCTGGTGTAGTACTGCATCTCGCCATTGCCCCAGCCGCACAAGCCGATCTGGCAGCCGTTGCCGACATCGTAGGTCCACTTGTTGCCATCGATGCCGGGCCCATTGAAGTTGTCCTCCCACACCAGGGTTTGCGCGTGCGCGCCTGGTGGCATCGCCACGGCCCAGAGCAGGGCGAGCTGCACAGCGGCACTGCGTCGCGTGTTCATGCGTGCTTCTCCAGAAAGTGGACCGATGTCCATGGAGACGTGACGCTGCGCAGCGGCTACTTCAGTGTCAAAGCAATTGTGTGGCGCGTTTCAGTTCCGTGGTGTTCATTCCGGAATAGTCCATCATTGGCATGACGGCGGTCGCAGACTGCATGCACCGGATGTTGCGCGGCAGCAGCTGGCTGCGAATGTCCGCTGCCGGCAGGTGGCATGCGCAGCGTCCAGGTCGGAACATTCAAGCGGGGGGATGGCGGGTCGACGACGCATGCGAGCGCGTGCAGCCTCTGCAGTAATGCCCCGTCCTGAATGCCACTGCGGCAGGCAAGGCGCACGTTGCTGCGCATCGATGGCCGCGCAGACGCATCGGTACGCTTGCCGTATGGCCGTTTCCGGGCATGCTCGCGCCCGCCTGACTCAATGCCCGGCGTGCACCGTCCACGCCACCAGTCGTATCACCAGCGGGCGCACCACCAGCACGCAGCAGAATGCGGTAGGCATCGCGATGCGGTAGGCGTCCAGCACGCGCCACAGGTAGCCGGGGGCCAGGCCGGTATTGGCGCCCGTGATCACCAGGCACATCAGCAGGGCCATGATCGCGGCCATGTAGAACGCGAACACGAACGGGGTGGTGCGCACGCCGAGTTTCCAGCGTGGGCGCATCAACGGGGAGGAAGGGGGAGATGTCGACATGCAATGGCCTCGGTTGCCGCGGATCGGCACGATGGGCAGCACTGTAGGGACGCCACCGCGGCCGGGGTAGATCGCGTAGCCTTGCGGCTTACGTAAGAAAAACTTACGAATCGTTTGGTAATACTTGCCTATTCAATGAACATTCTTCAGTCCATCCGCAGCTTTGTCAGCACTGTCGATGCCGGCAGCATTGCCGGAGGCGCCAAGTTGCTGGGGATCAGTGCTGCCGCGGTCAGCCAGAACATCGCGCGTCTGGAACAGCATCTGGGCGTGCGTCTGCTGCACCGGACCACGCGCAGCCTGGCGCTGACCGAGCGCGGCACGCTGTACTTCGAACAGGTGCGGCAGCTGGAGCGCGATCTGGAGCGCGCGCGGCAATCGGTGGCCGGGCCGCAGCAGGCGCCGGCGGGGCGATTGCGGGTGGCCAGCACCGCGGCCTTCGCGCGGCACGTGCTCGCCCCGATGCTGCCGGCCCTGCGTCAGCAGTATCCGCAGCTGGAGATCGAGCTGCTGTGTACCGACCGGGCTGTGCAGCACGCCCAGGAAAGCGTGGATGTCAGCCTGCGCATCGAAGCGCAGCTGGAAGACGGCCTGGTGGCGCGCTGCATCGCCCAGGTGCCGCTGGTGGTCTGCGCAGCGCCCGAGTATCTGGCGCGCTGCGGGACGCCGCAAACCGCGGACGACTTGAAGTATCACGATTGCCTGCTGCTGCGTTACCCGGTCGACGGGCGCTGCCTGCCATGGAATTTCGTGCGCAATGGCGTGCGCTTCCAGCCGGAGCTGGGCAAGGCGATGGTCAGCGACGATATCGATGCGCTCGCCACCATGGCCACCGCCGGCGGCGGTATCGCGCGCCTGGCCGCCTATGTGGTGCAGCCTTATCTGCAGCGCGGCCAGCTGCAGCCGCTGTTTGTCTCAGCTCTCGGCAGCAGCGCCCAGGCATTGCCGGAACCGCTGCGGATCTACCTCTGCGTCGCCGACCGCCGCGACTTCACCCCCAAGGTGCGTGCCTTCATGCAGCACGTGCTCGAACGCCTGCCCGTGCAATGGCGTATCGCCGAACCCACGCTGGCGCCTGCGCCCGCCCAGGCGGCAACCGGCGTATAGCCGGCATTCGACATCTGGAGACCGCCCGGTTGCGTGCCCTGGTCCACCAGGCGCACGCAGGCGTCCTGCGCGGGCGCGCGATGCGTCGAGAACATCGCCTTGCAACACCGTTTGCGCAGTCATCGCTCGCCAGCCACTGCGGCGACGGCAGCTGACGTCGCCGCCATCACTCACTCCAGCTTGAGCATCACGATCGAACGCGCCGGCAAGGCCACCGTCAAGGCCTTGCCTCGTACCCGTGCGCCCTTGAACGCCTTCGGCTCCACCGCATGCGGCTGGGCAAACGTGTTGTGCGTGGTGATCGCCGGCGCAGTGAGGATCTGCCCGTCCACGCTGCTCGGTGACAGGCCTTCTACCTGCACGCTCACGCTCGCCGCTGCGTTGGCCGCCAGATTGGTCAGCGCGATGTAGACGTGCCCGTCCTTGGCCTTGACCGCCGAGCCGTGCACTGCGGGCACGTGGACATCGCCGTGGCGATACTCGGGTGTGCGTAGTTGCAGCGGCAGCTGGGTGGCGTCCTGGTAGGGCTTGTACAGCGCGAACACGTGGTAGGTCGGCGTCAGCACCATCTTGTCGCCGTCGGTGAGGATCATCGCCTGCAGCACATTGACCATCTGCGCGATGTTGGCCATGCGTACGCGTTCGGCATGTGCGCTGAAGATGTCGATGTTCAACGACGCCACCAGTGCATCGCGCAGGCTGTTTTGTTGATGCAGAAAGCCCGGGTTCGCATCCGGCAGCCCGGCGTACCAGGTGCCCCATTCGTCCACCACCAGCGCGACCTTCTTGCCCGGGTCGTAGCGGTCCATGATCGCGCTGTGTTTGCTGATCAGCTCGTCCATCACCAGCGTGCGCGACAGCGTGTCGATCCAGGCGGCTTCGTCGAAGTCGGTGGAGGAGGCGCGCGGCGGCCAGCCACCGGGCACGGTGTAGTAGTGCAGGCTCAGGCCGTCCATCAGCGTGCCGGCCTCGCGCATCATCACTTCGCTCCAGTGGTAGTCGTCGTTGTTGGGGCCGGGCGCGATCTTGAGGATCTTCTGGTTGGTCGGTGCCTTGACGAAGGTCTGGTAGCGCCGATAGACGTCGGCCGCGTATTCCACGCGCATGTTGCCGCCGCAGCCCCACAACTCGTTGCCCACGCCGAAGTAGGGCACCTGCCACGGCGCGTCGCGGCCATTGGCGCGGCGCTCGTTGGCCAGGCTGGAGCGGGTGGGTGCGGTCATGTATTCGGCCCACTGCGCGATTTCGTCCGGCGCCGCATTGCCCACGTTGCCGGCGATATAGGCCTGGGTGCCCAGCAGTTCGGTGAAGTCCATGAACTCGTGCGTGCCGAAGCGGTTGGATTCTTCCACGCCGCCCCAGTGCGTGTTGACGCTGACCGGGCGCAGGGCCGGCGCGCCGACGCCATCGCGCCAATGGTATTCGTCGGCGAAGCAGCCGCCGGGCCAGCGGATGTTGGGCACGGCAATCGCCTTCAGCGCGGCCAGCACATCGTTGCGATAGCCACGCGTATTGGCAATCGCCGAGTCCTCGCCGACCCACACCCCGCCATAGATGCCGGTCCCCAGATGCTCGGCGAACTGGCCGAACAGCTGCCGCGACACCTGCGCGCCGGGCTGGTCCGCGCGCAGCGTGCCGGTCACCTCGACCTCGGCGGCAGAGGCGGCGAGCGCGCTGGCGACCAAGGCCGCGCCAACGACAGCCTGCAACAGCCGTCTGGGCGATATCCGCAAGGCGGGAAGAATCCACTGCATCGGCTTGGCGCTCCTGTGCTGATCGATCGAGGTGGTCGCACGCCGCAGCGTGGGCGGGCGCGTCGCTAGCCTAGTGCCTGCAACCTCGGCTTGTATTGCTGCATCGCGATCAAGCCGCCGAACGCTGGTGCATGCCTTGCCGACCTCGCCATCGCTGCGCGCCGGATGTGCGCCGGGGCATGGTCGTCGACCGCGCTCCCCCGCTATGCTCGCCAGCTTCCAGTATCGGCGGGACGATCCATGCAGCGAGTGTTCGGGCAGTTGCCAGGCGGTGTCGAAGTCCATGCGCTCACGCTGCACAGCGATGCCGGACTGGAGGCGGAAGTGCTCACTTACGGCGGCATCCTGCATGCGCTGCGGCTGACCACCGCGCGCGGGGTGGTGCCGCTGCTGCTGGCATTGCCGGATCTGCCGGCGTACGCCGCCGATGGCGACAGCCTCAACATCCTGGTCGGCCGCTTCGGCAACCGCATCGCCGGTGCGCGCTACACGCTGGACGGTGTCACCCACACGCTGGCCGCCAACGAAGGGCGCAACCAGCTGCACGGCGGCCTGCGCGGCTTCGGGCGGCGCGTGTGGAGCGTGCTGGAGCAGGCGCCGGACCAACTGCTGCTCGGTTACCACTCGCCCGACGGCGAAGAAGGCTATCCCGGCAATCTGCAGATGCGCGCGCGGCTGCAGCTGCGAGGACGCCGCCTGCAGCTGGACTTCGAGGCGCAATGCGATGCCGCCACCCCCTTGAACCTGACCCATCACCCCTACTTCAATCTCTCCGGCGACCCGCATCTGCGCGCCGCGCTGCAGGTGCTGCGCGTGCCGGCCGATCGCTATCTGCCGGTGGATGCCGAATCGATCCCGACCGGCGAGATCGCCTCGGTCGCCGGCACGCCGTTCGATTTCCGCCATGCGGCGGCGCTGGCCGACAATATCGACCCATCGCACCCGCAGGTGGTGCTGGGCAAGGGCTACGACCAATGCCTGGTGCTGGCCGCCGGGGCCGAGTGCGTTGCCGAGCTGTACTCGCCGCACAGTGGCGTGGCGCTGCGCATCAGCAGCGACGCGCCGGCGGTGCAACTCTACGAAGGCCAGCATCTGGACGCCCACCACCCCGGCCTCGGCCGCGGCGTCTGCCTGGAGCCGCAGGACTACCCGGATGCGCCCAATCACCCCAACTTCCCGTCGACAATCCTGCGGCCCGGGCAGGTCTACCGCCGCCGCATCGCCTATCACTTCGCCGACCCGGGGCCGGATCAGCCCTGGCCGGTGGTGAGCGCTGCGCTGGACGCCTGAGCGCGTGGATCGCCGCGACGGTGAGGCCGCGGCGCGCCTGAAGCCAGGCCGATCAGCGCGGCCCCAGCACCAGTTCGATCACAAACTTGCTGCCGAAGAACGACAACACCAGCAGCGCCATCGCGGTCAGCGTCCAGTGCACCGCCTTGGTGCCGCGCCAGCCGTTGCGCCAGCGGCCGATCAGCAGCGCACCGAACACGATCCACGACAGGATGCTGAGCACGGTCTTGTGCAGCAGCCGCTGCGCCAGGAAGTCCTGCACGAACAGCAGGCCGGTCAGCAGGGTCAGGCTCAACAGCACGAAGCCCACCGTGATGGTGCGGAACAGCAGCGTCTCCAGCTCGGTCAACGGCGGCAGCGCGCGCAGCCAGGTGTGGAAATCGCGCCGGCGCAGGGCCCGCTCCTGCAGCCACAGCATGATCGCCAGCAACGCGGCGATACCCAGCGTGGCATAGGCCAGCAGCGCCATCCACGCATGCAGTTCCAGCCGCCAGCCCAGGTCCGAGCTCGGTTCGTGGCCGTAGGCGTGGTAGCAGGCCAGCAGGATCGCCGACAGCGGGAACACCACCACGCCCACCGCCGCCATGCGCCCGCGCGCGCCGAACACCGCTGTCAGCGCGGCCATGCCCAGGCCGCTCAGCGAGAGCGCTGCGAAGAAATGCATGTCCGGCCCGCCGGCGGTGCGCAATGCCACCAGCACGTGATACCCGGCGTGCACCGCCACGGCCGCCAGCGCCGGGACCAGCCAGCGTGCCGGCGCCTGGTTGCCATCACGCAGCACCGACCGGGTGAGCAGCGCCGTGGCCAGCAGATACAAGGCGAACGCGATGAGAACGATTGTCATCGTGTCAGTTTCGCATATTGGTGGGGCGGGGAATCGGGAATCGGGAATCGGGAATCGGGAATCGGGAATCGGGAATCGGGAAAAGCGGGTTGCGAGCTGGCGGGCGGGGGCGGGCG
>NZ_QEZG01000005.1:0-334 GCF_003993495.1 Xanthomonas sp. BRIP62418 | reverse complement strand
TGCATGGTTTTCAATGAAGCAGCCGACCAACTGTCTGGTGCGGTGAGGGCACCGCGCCCTCGACACTGCAAATTTGCTGCAGGGCCCTTGCCCGCCCACCCTCGCGGGACACGCCGCAAGTACGTCCATGTAGGCTCTTACGCGGCATCCATGCCGCCCAAGGTCCCGCGAGGGTGAGCGGGCAAGGACCAGTCGAGATGGTCGGTGTGCATGGTTTTCAATGAAGCAGCCGACCAACTGTCTGGTGCGGTGAGGGCACCGCGCCCTCGACGCTGCGAGTTTGCTGCAGGGCCCTTGCCCGCCCACCCTCGCGGGACACGCCGCAAGTACGTCC